>JBBSEE010000062.1:0-8938 GCA_038239995.1 Chloroflexia bacterium
ACCGGCGTGTTGGTGGGGGTGTTGGTTGCCACGCCAGTCACGATAATCGCCCCGTGCATCGTGGCTGCACCATGTACGGTGCAGAAGAAGCCATCGGTGCCGACAATGGTGAAGGTGTGGGTGAACACGAACGGGGTGGCGTGTGCGCCAGAGTCGAAGGATTCGGGGTCGCCCACATCGTTAGTGACCGAATGGAAGCCGCTCGTCCACGAGAACACCACGGTCGAACCGACCGCAATGGTGGTGGTCTGGGGGGTGAACTGGAAGTTGCTGACCGTGACGGTGACAACCGAGTTGGGGCTGAGTTTACTCGCATCGTAGTAGCTGGGGGCTTGCGCCACCCCCACCTCTAGCTGATGTTGGTGGGCACTGACCTTACCTGCGCCCATTGCGGAGAACACCAACGCCATGCTGCCGATTATCAGCAGCGCGGCGGCGAAAAGCAGTATCGGCAAAACCCGTGACTTAGTTCTTACTTGCATTGCTCCGTCCTTTCTCTTGCACTTAATACCCAATATTCGCCCAGAACCGCCAGCTGCGCCCCCACCTCTACCGTGCGATGAGGTATTTATAGCGGCGAACGGCAATAGTGACTAACCTAGTCCCTGCCATTATACACGAAATCGGGGATTTTGCAACTTTTGCCGCTAGCATCATTCCCGTCACCGCCAGCGGGTTAGTATCGCCTCGCGTTGGAACAGCCTGCTAGCGAGGTACAGGGCGGCGATGTCCAGCAGCAGCTTCACCGCGCAGATGATGAGCGACACTGGTAGGTTGATATTGAGGAAACCCACCGTCTGGCTGACGAACACCAATATCAGGGGGACGATGATGCTGTCGTTCATCTGCATAGCACAAGTTTGGCACAAAGAGGCCGTCGCTGTCAAGCGGCGGCCTCGAAGGTTGTTCTAGTTTCCGATGCGAAAGTCATCTTTATACTAGCGTGACTAGTGGCGACTGACCCGCACGTTCCGCAAGTAACGCACCGCCAGCAGCATCAGCAGCGCGGCGACTACGATAAACACGGGGAACTCTGCGCCAGTCTGCGGTACGGTGCCGCCCGGCGTTTGGCCTGCGCGACCGGCTACTGGCGTGGCAGTCGGCTTGGTGGTGGGGGTGGCACTACCTCCCGTGCTGCCTTGTGTCACCGCACGAATCACCCACTGGTCCAGCTTGTCATCGTCCACTGTTTGGGTGGTACGGGTACGGAACACCAGCAGGTCGAACTTGCCGGTGGTGCTGGGCACCGACAGGCCGGGGTCAATAATCGGCCCCACTGTCTTGAACCGACCGAGGTTGGGCCAACTTTGGTTCACCGCCCCCCAGTTGATGCAGTCCACCGTGGTGCCCTTGTCGTCCACGATGCAGACAAAATCGGCTTGCTGGCTCGGCCCGCCGCTCGATGTCCACTTCGCCAGTTCGCTGGAGGTGATTCGCACGGTCAGCGAGGGCTTCAGTTCGCGGCTGAAGGTGTCGCACACCTTGCTGGTGCAAACCTGCCACGAGTTCATGGGGATGGGGTTGGCGGTATTGTTGGATAGCTCGACGTATTGGTTGGCGACGGTGGAGGCCACCTTTACGGTCGCCAGCAGCACGGTGGATGAGGCCGCCGCAGTGTGCTGCGCGGGGGCAAGCAAGATACCGACCAGCAGCAGGCCAGCGGCCGTCACCCCCGCAAGGGTTCGTTTCAACATAGTCTTATCGCGCTCCTTTCGCACGGGAGGCCTGCCGTCTGGTTCAGGATGCGGCCCACCGGTCTAACGGATGTTCTGGTATACATAATGTAGCATAAAAATGGGCGGCTGTCAATAGTTATGTCAACGAATCTGCCCAAATTGGGGCAAATAGGCCTTCGGATTCCGCTACTGCCGCCCGCCCCCATCGCTTGACGGAAAGAGGGCAAGGTAGTAAACTATATGTACGTTAGAGGCACTTTATCAAAGGGGGATTAGAATTGGCAACCGTACACGCCAGTATGCAGTTGGTGCGCGAGATGGAGTTTCACGGTCGCGCCCCCAACGGTCATGAGTTGACCGTTGACACTAGCTCCGACCATGGCGGTCACGCGCTGGGGCTGGAGCCGCTCGACCTCGTGCTACTTAGTCTGGGCGGCTGCATGGGGCTGGACGTAATCAGCATCCTGCGGAAGAAGCGGCAACAAGTCACCAATTATGAGGTGAAGATAACCGCCCAGCAGGCGGATGAGCATCCCCGCATCTACACCCACATCAGCCTCGAACACGTGGTCGCGGGGCGGGAGATTGATGAACGTGCTGTCGCCCGCGCCATCGAACTGTCCGAGACCAAGTATTGCCCAGTTAGCGCGATGCTGCGCGGTAGCGTGCAAATCGTGAACCACTACCGCATCGTCGCCGACAACGAACATGAGCCTAAGTTAGATTAAAGACCAAAGATGAAAGATTAAAGATGTAAAAACCACAATAAGCAATCTAAATCCAAATAGGAGTTGGGCAGGGCGTATGCGATTCGCCCCTACGTCAACAGGCATACATCCACCCGCAACTGCGTAACTCCTACTAAATCCAAAATCCAAAATCTAAAATCATACCGGGGGTTGCGACTATGACCTTGATATATCTGGCTCTCGCGTGGCTGGTGGGGTTGCTGCTGGGTAGCATCGTGGGCGGGGCAGACTGGTGGCTAGTCGGCGGGTTGCTGGTGGGCGGGCTGGCCGCGCTGGTGGCGGGGCGACGCTGGACATGGGGTCGCTTGGTGGCGGCTTGCTTAATCGTTGCCGCCCTTGCGCTGCTTCGCTACGCTGCCGCCTTGCCCACCATAGACCCATCCGTGCTCAGTTTCTATAATGGCAGCGACGTGCATATCGTGCGCGGGGTGGTGAGCGGGCCGCCAGAGGTGCGGGAGAAGGATGTACGGCTGCGCTTCACCGCCCGCGCGGTGTGGCTGGTCGAGGCGCGACGCTGGCAGGCGGTGAGCGGCGATGCCCAAGTGTTGCTAGCGATGAAGGAGCGCGGGATAGCTTACGGCGACATCATCGAACTGCACGGCAGCATTGTTGCTCCCCCCGATTACGATAGCTCCTCCTCATACCGCGAGTACCTAGCCCGACAGGGTATCCTTAGCTACATCCCCTATCCCAGCCTTACCCCCCTCGGCCACGACGATAGCCCGCTGGCCCGCTTCTACGCCACCATCTACGCATGGCGGGGGGCGGCGGCAGAGGTGATATACCGCGACATCCCCGGCGCGACCGGCGGGTTGCTGGTCGGTATCCTGCTGGGCGACCGTTCACATATTGATAGTGGGCTGAACAATGCCTTCGCCGTCACCGGGGTGGCGCAGGTGGTAGCGATTTCGGGGCAGAATATCAGCTATGTGGCGGGGTTCATCTGGCTGCTCGGTCGTCGCCTGCCGCTGCGCCCTCGCACCATCACGATTGTCACTATCGAGGTGATTGCCGTCTACGCTATCTTCGTGGGTGCATCGCCGTCGGTGCTGCGGGCGGCGGTGATGGGGGCGTTGTACGCGCTGGCGCGCTACTGGGGCCGCGACTATGATGTGGGCATCAGCCTCGCGGTGGCGGCATGGGCGATGACCTTGTTCAATCCCCTCTGGCTGTGGGATATTGGCTTCCAGCTTAGTTTCGTCGCGCTGCTCGGCATTGTCTACCTTGCGCCCACTATCGCCCGCCCGCTGCACCGCTTGCCGCTGCTGGGTGAAGCGTTGGCGGTGTCGCTGGCCGCCCAGCTAGTTACTGAGCCGCTCATCCTGCTCTACTTTGGGCAGATTTCGCTCATCTCCCCGCTTGCCAACCTCATCGTCGAACCCGCCTTGCCCCTCGTGATGCTCACCGGCGCGGTCGCCGTTCCCCTGCTATTCGCCGCCCCGCCCCTCGGTCTGCTCATCGCGGGGGCGTGTTGGGTGTTCCTCGCCTTCATGGTCAACACGGTACAGTGGTTCGCCAGCCTGCCCTTCGCCGCGTTGCGCTTCCCGCCCATCAACGGCTGGTGGGTGGTGGCCTACTACCTCGCGCTGGTCGCGGTGCTAGTTGGGGTGGAGGGACGATTGGCGGAGCGGGATACCAAGCAGTCGGTCAGCACCTAAACCTTTCACTCGCGCATCGAAGAAGTCGAGCATTCGTTGCGCGGCGGTGGGCCAGTAGGCATCGCTGAACAGGTGATTTTCGTTGGGTGGCGAGATAAAGGTGACATCCTTGCCCGCGCTAACCAACAGTTGGTTGGTACGCACTGACCATGCGTAGGGAGTGTTGGTATCGCTCTGCCCGTGTATTATCATGATTGGGGTGTTGACCTGCGCTACAAATGAGGAGAAGGACAAACCAGCGTAGAAGGTGGGATTATCCTCCGGTAGCCCGTGCCGCGCCTCAAGCTGGGCGCGGCTCTGCTCGGTGAGGCGGGTTCGCATCCAGCGGTTGAAGTTGTCGGCATAGTCGGGGCTGGTGGGGGCGAACAGCACGAACGCCTTGATGTCGCTTTGGGTGACGCTCAGTTGCAGCCCGACTTGCCCGCCATTGGAGTGGCCCCAGTAGCCGATACGGGTCTTGTCCAGATAGGCAAGGTCGCTGCGCTTGACCGCATCAATCAGGTTCAGGGCATCATCGGTCCAGCCCAGCGCGGTCATATTCAAATCAGCGTCAGGGTCGACATCGGAGGTGGCGTAGTTGCGGAAGTCGGGGTGAATAGCCACGTAGCCATGCGCGGCAAGATAGGGACACTCGCGCCGTGAGTCCTCCCCACTGTAATACTCGCTGGTGGGGAGGTAGCCATGACCGAGGATGATGACGGGGAAGGGGCCGTCGCCCTGCGCGTGGGGATAGCACATCACCCCGCTGATGTTCAGTTCGCCGCTGGTGTAGGCAATCGCATACTTGGTGTAGCTGGATGCCTGCTCTACCGTCCGCAGGGTGCGTAGATTATCGCCCCAGCGTAGCTCCTGCCGTAGCGCGGTTAGCGAAATGGGGTCGGGCGCGTAATCCTTGCCGGGGATAGGCGCAGGGGCGTTGCCGTACAGCCGCTGATACGCTTGCTCGCCAAGCAGACCGAGGCTGATGCGATAGGTGGTTGGCAAGTCGGGATGATACTCGAAGCGGTTGCGCTCGAAGTATTGCACGAGGTAGGGTTTGCCGTCGGTAGGGCTAGTTTCCGTGAACGCCTCACTGAGCGGATAGCCGTACACCGCCAGCCCGCCGTTGTTCTGCCAAGAATCGAGGAAGGGTGGGGCAAGGTTGTGGTGGTTGTTGTTGTCGGTGAAGAAGTATGCCCCCATCTGCGCGGTGGTGGGCTTGAAGGGCGAGTCGCTGCGCCCAGCAGTTAGCTCCTTACCCAGCAAGCCGAGCAGCACTTGGCTAGCGGTGTTGCGATATTCGGGGTGCAACTCGAAGCGGGCGCGTTCGGTGTACAATACGGTGCGCCTGCTCTCGGTCAACTCATCAGTGATGGGCAAGCCAAAGCGAGCCACCCCGCCGTTGTTCAACCAGTAGCCGCGAAACACCCCTCGCAAACAGTGGCCGGTCTCCGCGAAGCACTGCTCGCCGCCGGTCAGCCTTATCGCCCCTTGCGGCTTAGTGATTGCCGCCCCGCTGCCACTTGGTAGCAGCCCACCCAGCGCGACCAGCAACATCAGCCAAAGTATTGTCCGTTTCATTGCAGAACACCTTTCTACATAACCCAATAGTGCTTGGCCCAATTTTTCTGACCACAACTATAAAGCTGCCGCACCGATGTTGTAATTGTACTATTCGTTGCCTTATAATGCGAACCAGCGGGGGACACAAGGTAGCCACTCGTCTGGATGTAGGCGCAAACAGGTTGAAGCATTATCTATAATCTACCATCATTAAGGGAGAGTGTGTAGTGACGATTACAGAATACGTGCTGGCGGGCGGGCTGGCAGTAGCGGTGGTGTGGCTGGTATTGTTGCAGTCGCGGCTCAATCGCCTCATCGCCGCCCGCGCCGCGCTCACTCGCGGGCTGAGTGGGGAGAAGCGGCTGACCCTAGAGGACATCACCGCCGACCTGAGCAGCAAGGTAGGCGAAGCCCAGAAGCGAATCGAGCAGGTCTACGATGAGCATAACAAGCTAGGGGCGGAGGTGGCTGCGCTAATCGGCGAATCGCGCTATAGCTTGCAACGAGTGGGGGTGGTGCGCTTCAACCCCTTCGGTGACACGGGGGGCGACCAGAGCTTCGTGGTCGCGCTGCTGGACCGGCTGGGCAACGGGGTGGTGATTAGCAGCCTGCACGGGCGGGCGGGCACCCGCTTCTACGCCAAATCGCTGAAGAACGGTCACTCCAGCCATAGCCTATCCGACGAGGAGGAGGAAGCGGTCAAGTCCGCGCTCGGTCAAACTGCGGGCACGGGCGCGGGGCGGGCGGCGGGGCGGGCGATGCTGGACGAGCATGACACGTGAACAGGGTTTGGGAAAGGGCGAACCACGGTTCGCCCCTTACGCACGTCTGTCATCATAATCTACAATCTACAATCTGCAACCCCGCTTAGTCCTTGCGCTCCCAAATGGTCTCATAGCCCTCGCCGCGAATCAGGGCCACCATCTCGCGGTGTTCAATGCTGCGGAGTTCACGCACCGCGATGCCGCAGGCTTGGGCCGCGTCGCTCTCGCTCATCCCCACCTTGACCAGCCGCTGCCCGATGCGTTCAATCACCCCCACCTCGACTAGGCTGTTCACCGACTTCATCCAGGGGATGCCGAGGATACCATGTATCCGCCCCAACTGGGGGCGGCGACGCTCGATGGTAGTGACCCGCTCCTCCATTGAATTGACCTGCGGCATGACCTCGACCATTGGCCCTGCATCAAAGCTGGTGCGGGTATCCACCACAAGGGCGCGACGGAGCAGGGGGAAGAATACGGTCATCACCTCGGCCTCGTCAATGTGCATCATCACCTGCATCAAGAACTGTTCCTCATCCATCGCCTATCTCCCTCTAGGTATCGGGTAGATAACGGTTAGCTTCGTGTGACGCTCTGCTGCGCTCAATTATAGCATATTTGACGAACGATGACAAAATTGGGGGTAATCAGCGCATGACAGCAGCAGGGGCAGGTTTGAGGTTTGAGAAAAGCGAAGGTAATAAGCGAACGCCAGCTTTGGGGCTGGCGTTCGGGTATTCAGTTTGGGGGCGAGGTTACTTGCCCTTGCTTGCACTGGTGCTGGCCCCGCCACCCATAATGCGCGTGACCTTGGTGCCGCAGGTGGGGCAGGTGCCTTGCATCGCCTTGCGCCCGTTCTTCATCGTAATCTCGTGAGCGCCCTTCATCTCGACCATCTTGCGGTCCTTGACACAGTATCCCATGTTGCTGTCCGCCATGTGAGCATCTCCTTTGTTTACTGGTGCCTGATTGACGATTTAACGCGCCACCGTGAGGTGGGGCAACGTGCGTGGGCACGTTACATAACCTGCATTATACAACCGTTTGTGCGTGAGGTCAATAGTTTTATCCACCAATTTTATGTAAATCTGATAATTCGTGCCTATTCGCTCCCAAAATGCTAGAACAAAAGTGCTAAAAAAGGCTTGACAAGAACTTATGTTCTATGTTATAATCACACTATCACACCATGACATCCACATATACCGTCCGCCGCAGAACGAAGCATTCGCTCTGCCTGCGCTTATATGTCCCCCTTGTTCCAGTGTTATACGATATGGTGGTGATTAGTGATAGAGAGGAGAACCACAATGGTAGCGAATGCTAATCCCCAAACCCGGCGCGAGGAAAATGGGTCGCGCCCGCGCAGTCAGAGTTGGAGCGTGCCGCTGGAGGAGCTAGATTTCGACCCAGCCCCCGCCCCCCCGCGCCCCCTGCGGGCCGTAAGCGCGGCGCAGGTCAGCCCCGCCGTGCCCGCGCGGCCCAACTCCCCTGCCACTGCGTGGCCCGGTCAAGCCAAGCCTGCGGCAATCGCAATTGGTGGCACGGCGGCGGTGCTGTTCGCCTATCTGCTCATCAGCACGGTAGTAGGATGGCTAGGCACTAAGGCCGATGACCTGCAATATGGTCGCCCCCGCACCTTCCAGACCGATGCCTATGTCGGCCACAACGAAACCAGCGGCAACCCCACCCACTTTGTCGCCATCAACCTCAACCATCAGGTGGACATCATCGAACTGCCGGGTGGGGATGTGACGAAGGCGCGGGCCATCAGCGGCCCCTATCTATTCGGCACCGACGAAGACCTTACCCCGGTGCGCCTCGAAGTGCGCGACCTCAACGGTGACGCGAAGCCCGACTTGCTGGTCAACGTGAAGAATGAGCAAGTAGTGTATATCAACGGCGGGGACGACTTCCACTTGATGACTGCCGCCGAGCGGGCCACCATCAAGCCGTAAGCTGCGCGTAGAGCGCAATTGCGCCCCGGCGTGACCAACTATCACGTAGGGGCGCGATTTTTGTGAGGTGAACCGATGAGCAGCGCAATCAGCTACGAAGTGAATCAACTGGGGGCAGGCCGCTGGCGGCGCGAACGCCCCACCATGCTAGAGCAAGCCGCCTTCATGCCCACCCCACCGCGTCGCCGCCTGCATTGGGTGGGCGTAGCGGTGCTATTGGCGACCCTGCTGCCGCTGGCAATGCTGCTGACCGTGATATTGCCCCCGCGCGGCGAGGCGCAAGGGTCGTCGCTGAGTGGGTATATGGGGGTGGGTGGCAGCCATGCACTGATTGCCGAGGCCGCCCCGCTGCTGCCCACCACCGTGCCGCAAGCTGCTCCCCCTGCCACCTCTACCCCCGCGCCGACCCCGCCCACTAGTAATGTTGCCGTGCATCCCACCGCGCCTAGCGACTACAACATCATGGGGCCACCCTCTATCAGCGTGGCGACTATCGAGGTGGTGTTGCTCCAATACAACTCGCCCGCGGTCGGCAATGGTCAAGCCTTCTACGACCTCGGCGTGAAGTATGGGGTAGACCCCGCCTATATG
>JBBSEE010000063.1:0-8801 GCA_038239995.1 Chloroflexia bacterium
CCAGTGCATCTACGCTCATCGCAACTATCAACCTTGACGTAGGGGCGGGTTGCACTCGCCCTGCCGACTTGCATCAAGGCTCATCGCAACCATCAACCATGACGTAGGGGCGGATGCGATTCGCCCTGCTGATAAATGACTAAGCCCATCGTAAGCAATCCGACCTGTCCTCGTAGTTACGATTCACGTTGCTGCGCTTCATCTGGGCGGATGCGATTCGCCCCTACAACATTGGGCTGCCCTCGCCACCCACCTAATCCGTTTATCCGTTTTTCAATCCGTTGGCTGCTGCTCATTCGCCACCGACCTAATCCGTTTATCCGTTTTTTCAATCCGTTGGCTGCTGGCCCTTCACCATCAGTGCAAAGAATTGCTAAATCCAAAATCTAAAATCTAAAATCTAAAATCGGCCTACCGCCGTCGTCGCCGCAGCACCTGTCGCACGAGGGTAAGCTCGGCATCGCTGAAGGTTTGCAGCCCCACTAGGGTCGCCACATAGAGTAGCCCCAGCACCGCCGCCGCCACCAGCGCGGGCAGGCCCACCCCCACCGCCGTCCACAGCCCGAACCCGCCCATCGCCGCCGCCAGCGCGGGCCGCCACGCAAGGGCGAACAGGTTGGGCATCCCCGCCCTCAACTCCCGCCATGTCCACCAATATAGCGGCACCAGCAGCACCAACTCGCTTGCCACCGTCACCCAACTGGCGGCATACAGGCCGTATTGGGGGATGAAGATGAGGTTGGCGACGATGTTGAAGCTGGCGACTAGCACGAAAGCGACCGTAATCAGCCGTTGGCGGTTCATCGCAATCAGCACATACTGGGTCAGCCCATTGAAGAAGCTGAAGGGGAGGAAGAGGATGAGTATCTGCAACGCCTGCGCCGCTTGGGGCAGATAGTCGCGCCCGGCAAATAGCGAGATAATCGGTTCGGCCAGCAGCAGCGTGCCTACCAACGCGGGCATCGCAATCAGCATCAGCACCTTCAAAGTGGCGCGGTAGGCGCGGCTCAACCCCTCCTGCTCGTTGTGGGCATAGCGGGCCAGCAGCGGGAAGATGGCAAAGGTGAGGTTGGCGGTGATAAGCGGGAAGAAGTTGATGAACTTATAGGCGGCATCGTAGCGGCCCAACACCTGCTCCGGGTTGGTGGCCCGCAGGATGAACACATCGGCCTTGAAGAACAGATTCTGCAACAGGCTGTTCAGCAGCAGCGGCAGGGCCAGCCCCAGCAGCCCCAGCGCGAAGCGGGGGGCGAACTCTAGGCGGGGGCGGAGCAAGGTGCGGCGCATCCACACCAGCAATATCGCCGCAGTGATGCAGTTGATGAACAGCGGCACGGTGGCGAGGATAAGCAGCATCACCACGTCGGGCCGAAAATCGTTCGCCAGCCACACCAGCCCCAACGCCCCCATGCCAACCACAAACTTGACCGCCGCGGTGATAATCGTGACCAGCGCAGGGATAGTCATCCGCTCGTGGGCTTGGAACACTGCGGTGCAGGCGGCAGACAGCGACCCCGGCAGCAACGCCGCGACTAGTAGCAGGGTGGCCGCAATCACGTAGCCCGCATTGGCGGTATTCGCCCCCAGCAACAGGGAGGGGTCAGGGATGAGCAACGCGGCCATTAGCCCGAAGGTGAGCAGGGTGAGGCCGAGGCGCAGCAGCAGGGTGTTACTGAAGTAGCGGTTCGCCGCCGCCTTGTCCCGCGCCACGTCGCGGATGAGCAGGATGTCCAGCCCCCAGTTGGTAATCGTGCTGGCGTAGAGCGAAACCGTGACTGCAAAGGCGAAGTCGCCGTTCAGCCTATCCTTAATTAGGTGCAGCACCAGCAGGCCGTAGAGGGTGTCAATCGCCCGCGTCACTAGCTGGGCCAGCAGGGGGCTGACGCTGTTACGCGCCACCCGCCGCGCGGTGTGCGCCGCCGTCTCTGGCACAGGGATTGTCTCCGTCGCGCTCATTTGACGGTGAGCAGCAAGATGAGGGCAACCAGCATCATCACCGCGATGCTGCTCATCGTGACTAGCCCCAGCACGATGATGAAGCGGCGGTCGGCGGGGTTGGGCGGTTGCCGCTCCGTCGCGGGCAAGGGCGCAGGCAACTGCTCCCGCGCGGGCATCACCCTGCGCCCGTCGGGGGAGGGTGGGGGTTCGGGGGTGATTTTAATCTCCTCTTGCTGCTGCTCCATAATCGCTCCATATATAGGGTATCTCTGTTGCCCCGCCCTTATTATAGCAGCATCGCCGCCCCACGGTTAGGCGAGGGCCACCCGACCCTACATCGGTTTGCTCCGCTGCTCCGCTGCACCTCATCCGCGGGCGGGCCGTAGTTGCTATCAACGTTGCTGCGGGGCAACATTCTCCCTCACCAACCTCTCCCGCTGGGAGAGGCTTTAGGTTGATGCGCTTCAGCCTTGCATTGAACATTCAACATTCACCATTTACCATTCATCACTCATCACTTATCACTCATCACTCACTCAAACCTCATCCCTCATCCCTCAAACCTCCACCACATCCTGATACGCCCGCAGCACGTCGGTCGCCGCCTGCTGCCATGTGAACCGTGCCGCTTGCACCGGCCCGCGCTGGCGTAGCCGGTCGCGCAGGGCGGGGTCGTCGAGCAGGCGACGCAGACCGGCGGCGATGGCGGCAGTGTCGGTCGGCTCCACCAACAGGGCGGCATCACCCAGCACCTCTGGCAGCGAACTGAGGTTGGAGGCCAGCACCGCCGCGCCACACGCCAACGCCTCCAGCGGGGGCAGCCCAAAGCCCTCGTACAGGCTGGGGTAGGCGAAAGCGGCGCAGGCGGAATAGAGCGCAGGCAAGTCGGTATCGGGCACGTGGTCGAGGAACACCACCCGCTGCCCATGCCGCGCGTTGACCCTTGCCGCCGCCGCCAATATCGGCTCGTAAAGCCAGCCCTTGCGCCCGCTGAAGGCAAGGGTGTGGGGATAACCAGCCACGATTAGCTGCTCGAACGCCTCGATGAGCCGCACGAAGTTCTTGCGCGGCTCCAGTCGGCTGACCGCAAGGATGAAGGGGGCAGCGGGCAAGCCCACCCGCTTAAGCAACGCCGCCCGCGCCGCCTCATCTAGCGCAATCGGCTGGAAGCGGCTATCCACCCCCGCGTAGACTACGCGCACCCGCTCACCGCTGATGCCCAAATGGTGGATGATGTCTTGTCGGGTGGACTCGGAGTCGGCAAGGATGAGTTGCGCCCGCTTCGCGCTGCGGGGCAGGGTGGCGGTCAAGTAGCGGCGCAGGCCCACCTCGGCGCAATCGGGCAGCACGAGGAAGGAGAGGTCATGAACAGTGATGATTAGCGGGGCGCGGGTGGCGGGGGCGACGAAATCGGGGGCGTGGAAGATGTCCACCTTGCCGGTAAATCGCTCGGCGGGCAGCAGGCGGGGGGCGAAGCGTTGCCAGCGCAGAGCCAGCTTGAGCGGGCCGCGCAGGGGGCGGGGGTGAAAGTTGGGGTGGGTGGCGAATAGCTGCTGGGCGGCGGCGTACTGCTCGGTGTCGCGGGGCAGGTCGCTAGCACCGCCGTAGAGCAAGATATACTGATTGACCGCATCGGCCTCAGCGAGGGCGGCAACTAGCTGGGCGGTGTAACGGGCCACCCCTGCCCCCGGCCAGATACCCGTGGTGTAATCAATCGCTACCTTCACGTCTTGCCAGTGACGATCGCCTTGCGCCCATGCCGCACGGTGGAGATGATATACACCACCAGCCCGATTAGCACGATGCTCCAATAGTTAATCAGCCGGTCCAGCAGGGTAATCGCCGCCGCCTGCGAGGCCGCCGCCGCTGCCGGGTAGATGACCTGACTCAGCACCCCAAACATCACCCCTTCGACGAAGCCGAGGCCAGCGGGGGTAATCGGCAGGGTAGTAAGCAGGCTGCTGGCGAGGGCGAGGAAGATGACCACCGACAGGCCAATCGGGTCGCCATTCTTGTCGTGCGCGTCAATCGCGCGGGTGATGAAGTAGAGCCGCCCTCCCTCCATCAGCCAGACCATGCCGGTGAGCAACCCCACTTGGGGCAAGGTATCGCGGCGGAAGCTAGTCACGGTGCCATGCTGGAACTTGATGAACAGGTCGTGGAAGCGGTGGGGTAGGAAGCGGAGGAATAGCTGGGGTCGGCGGGCCAGCACTGCCAGCCCGATGATTATCGCCACCACCATTGCTGCGCCAATCGCCAGCAGCAGGGTATTCTGACCGAGGATGCGGCTACCAATCAGCAGGCCGGAGGCGAGCAGCAGCCCGAACAGTACGATGATGTCGAGGATGCGTTCGGCGGCAATAGTGCCGATGCTGCGCGAGAAACTGACGTTGCAGTCGCGCTTCAGCAGGAAACTACGGTATGCGTCGCCCAGCTTGGCGGGGACGATGCAGTTGACGAACCAGCTAAGGTAGATGGCTTCAATCAAGCCCGCAAGGGTGGGCAACTTGCTGCCCTTGTCGGGGCGGGTGGCGGGGGAGGCGAGGCTGGCCGCCTCCTTATCCTGCGCGTTGGGCATCGTCAGCGGCTGGGAAGCGACCCCCGCGTTCCGCAGCAGGATTTGCCAGCGCAGCCCGCGCACCACGAAGGCAGCGTAGTAGACGATGAAGCCGAGGGCGAAGAAGCCGAGGTTGGTGTGCTGTAGCTCAGTCCCCATCTGCTTCAGGTCGAGGCTGCGGAACACGGTGGTGAACAGGAAGATGAGGATAATGAAGGCGGCGGCGAAGGAAATCAGGGTCTTGGGGTTCAGCACCAGCTTACGCAGCCAGTTGCCCTCGCCCCCCACCTCCATCACCTCGACTTGGTGGGCGATGCCGGGGTCTTCCTGTTCCAGTTCGGCTAGCTCGGCCTGCTCGGCGGGGTCAAGCTGGGTCAGCTTCTGATGCAGCTCGTCCAGCCGTGCGTGGCTATGCCCGTTGCTGCTGGGGGTGGGCGGCGCAGCCTCGCTCTGGTTGTCAATTACATCCTTGATGATAATGCTCCCTCTCACGATTGCAGATTACGGATGCTGGTGGTACGCGGTGGCTTATTATACCACAACCGAAAATCCAACCCCAATCCAATAGGAGTAACGCCGCTGGCGGACATCCCCGCCCCATGGGGTAGGGGCCGTCGCCCCCCTGCCCCACCGCGAACTCCGATAAAAGAAGGGGAGACTAGCGGGGGTCTGGGGGGCAGACCCCCAGCGGCTGACCTACCACCATGCTAACTGCCACGTCCGCTGGCGACCACGCCCGCTGACGATTAGCCAAACGATGCTTCACCAGTTGGGGGTCAACCCCCCAAACCCCCGCTAGTTTCCTCCCCCTTGCGGTGGGGGCGGGGGGTGGAACGGTGGGTTGCCCTCGCCGGTTGCTCCTCGCCAAAGAGGAGTAACGCCGCTGGCGGACAGCCCCGCCCCATAGGGTGGGGGGCAGTGGCCCGCCCTGCTCAACTGCGTAACTCCTACTAAAATCTAAAATCGCTCCAGCCATTGCACGTATTGGGCGATGCCCTGCTCTAGGCGGGTGGTAGGTTGATAGCCAAGCAAGCGTTGTGCCTTCGATATGTCGGCGTAGGTGTTCTCCGCGTCGGCGGGATGGGGGGGGCGACGTTCGATGACCGCCCGCTTGCCCACCACTTGTTCGATTATCTCAATTAGACGCGCGGTGGTCTCCGGATGCGAGTTGCCGAGGTTGATGACCTCGTAGCCCAGCGGCTTATCCAGTGCGGCGATTACCCCGCTGAGGTGGTCGTCAATGTAGGTGTAGTCGCGGCCCATACTGCCATCGCCGTAGAGGATGAGCGGGGTGCCTGCGCGGATGTGGCGGGTGAAGTTGCCCACCGCCATATCGGGCCGATTGCGCGGGCCGTACACGGTGAAGAAGCGCAGCGCGGTGAAGTTCAGCCCATACGCGCTGTGGTAGGTGTAGCCGAGCAACTCCGCCGCCTTCTTCGAGGCGGCATAGGGCGACACCGGCTGGTTGCAGGGGTCATCCTCGTGGAAGGGGACGGGCGAATTGCCGTACACCGATGAGCTAGAGGCGTACACGAACACACTGACCGGAAACTCGCGGGCCAGTTCCAGTAGGTAGCCAGTGCCGCGCACGTTCACGTCAAGGTAGAGGTCGGGTTGCGCCAGCGAATAGCGCACCCCCGCCATCCCCCCGATGTGGGCGATGCGGCTGGGCTGCTCCTGCACGAAAATCTCGCGCATCGCCGCCATGTCGCGGAAGTCGGCCTCATACAGCCGAAAGTTGGGATGCTCCAACGCGGGGGCGATGTTTAGCCGCTTCCATGCGGGGTCATAGTAATCGTTGAAGTTGTCCACCCCAATCACCCGTTCGCCCCGCGCCAGCAGTCGGTCGCACAAGTTCGAGCCGATGAACCCCGCCGCGCCGGTCACGAGGGTAGTAGGAGGGGGGATTGCAGATTGTGGTTCTGTCATTAACCTAGCCTTGTATCAAAATGTAGCGCGATAAACCTGCGCCCCTACGTCCGTTTGCTCCGCTTCTCCGTTGAACCTAATCCGCTGGCGGACCGTCCCCATCCGCTGCCGGAATCGCCCGCACGAAATAGAACAGGGCCAACACGCTGCTGAGGTGTACGCCCATGTTCAGCACGTGCAGGTTCTCGAAGAAGTTGTGACCCATCAAGCTGAACAGCACCCCGATGCTGCCCACCGCAATCGCTTGATAGTAGCGGTTGCCGCGTGTGCGCCGCACCGCCCGCACCCCCTCGCGTATCGCCAGCCCCAGCAGGGTGAGGTAGCCCGCCAGCCCCACCAGCCCCGCCTCCGCGCTAATATGCAGATAGTAATTGTGCGCGTGGCCTTGACTGTAGGGCCAGCCCTCCACGTTGAACATATTGTACACATGGGAGTAATTACCGATGCCCACCCCCAGTATCGGGTTGCTCTGGAACATCCCCCATGCCGCGTACCACTGAGCCATCCGCTCGATGATGCTGAAGGTGTCGGGGTCGGGGACGAGGCCGCGCGGGTCGAAGATGCGAACGTTGTCGGTGATGCTCTGCGCCCGTTTCACCAGTTCGGGGGGCAACGCGCCAGTGGTGTACGCCGCGAAGGTGAGCAACCCGACGATGCCCAGCGCGGTGAGGGGCAATAGGGCGCGGCGACCGAGCGACACAATCATCGCCAACGTGCCCAGCGTCAACCCCACCCATGCCCCCCGCGATTGGCTGAGTATCACCGCGGTGAGCATCAGCAGGCTGGCGAGGGCGAGTAGCACCCCGAACCAACCCGCCCGCATTATCGTAGCCCGCTGCGCCATCCAGAAGGATTGGGGGTAGACTGCGCCATCCTGCTGCGCCCGTATCGTCGCGCTCTGCCGCTGCCACCAGACCGCCAACCAGTATATCGCCAGCGTGGTGGCAAGCGGTAGGCTGTGGTCAATGTAGCCCGCGTAGCTGTTCGGTGCGCCAATGGTGCCGTATGCCCGCACCAGCCCAGTGCTGGTCAGGAATCCGAGCGGCCCACTCGCGCTAAAGGCTTGCAGCGTGCCCAAGCTCGCCTCGAACACCCCGCCCGCCAGCAGACAGCCAATCAATATCCCCATCTCCCGCCGCGTCTTGATCAGGTTGGTGGCAAGCAGGTAGACGAGGAACGTCACCGTCCAGCGCGAAATCTCGGCCAGCGAGTCGGGCAGCGAGTGGGTGGTCAGCAGGCTGGCGGAGATGCACCAGAGGAACACGAGGTAGCCGAAGGTAAGGGGCGTAACCACTGTCACCGCGCGGTTGTTCGCCAGCCGCCACAGCACCCACGCGGTAATCACCCCCACGAAGGTAATCTGCGTCACGGTGGTGTCAATCACGCCGAGGGGGACGGTAATCGCATCCTGTATTGGCACGCTCAGTACCAGCAGGTAGAAGGCGAGCCGAGGACGGGCAATCAGCAGCACCGCGCCGAGCAGCCCAAGCACCAGCCCCGCCCCACGCACCCCGCCGAACGCCGCGATGATGGCCGCCACCAACAAAGCAGCAAGGACGGCAGCCACCGCGCTGCCGCCGCTGAAGTCCAGCCATGTGCTGATGCGTCGCCTGACGGTCAAACCTGCCCCCTCCTTACGATTTTAGATTTTGGATTGGGTAAAAGCCGTCCGCTGCTCCGCTGAACCTAATCCGCTGGCTGGTCATCCCTCACTACAATGCGCCTCGGCTGGGCGCGATAAATCTGCGCCCCTACGCCATTAACCCAAACCTCAAACCTCAAACCTCAAACCTCAAACCTGCCTCTTGAACCATTCGATAGTCTGCATCAGCCCTTGTTCTAGGGGGACTTCGGGCTGCCAGCCGAGGCGGGTGGTCACTTTGGTGATGTCCGGCTTGCGGCGGGTGGGGTCATCGGTGCGGGCGGGCTGGAAGCTAATCGGTACATCTGCGCCAGTCAAGCGCAGGATGGTCTTGGCGAAGTCGAGGATGGTGTACTCATAGATAGTGCCGAGGTTGAACACCTCGCCGGTGGCAATGTCGCTGCCCCCCTCCATGACCGTGATTAGCCCGCGCACGAGGTCGCTGACGTAGCAGAACGAGCGGGTGTAGCTGCCGTCGCCGTATATCACCAGCGGCTGGCCCTTGATGCAGTTGTAGATGAAGTTGGATACCACTCGCCCATCGTTGGCCTTCATGCGTGGGCCGTAGGTGTTGAAGATACGCACCACGCGGGCATCGAGGCTGCGTTCGCGCACGAAGGTGGTGGTCATCGCCTCGGCGAACCGCTTGCCCTCATCGTAGCAGGCGCGGGGGCCGACTGGGTTGACGTTGCCCCAATAGGTTTCGGGTTGGGGATGCACGAGGGGGTCGCCGTA
>JBBSEE010000064.1:0-8743 GCA_038239995.1 Chloroflexia bacterium
AGCGATAAGCCACAGGCTGCTGCCCCTCGCGCCAGTGGTAACGGCGAAACCATGGAGGAGCTGCTGCGGATGTCCGAGCAGCGCGGCTTCAAGGCGTTGAAGTACGGCGACGTAATCGAAGGCACGATTATGCGCGTGTCTAAGGACGAACTGCTGGTGGACATCGGCGCAAAGTCGGAAGGGATTGTCCCCAACAACGAACTGCAAAGCCTCAGCCCCAGCGAACTGGCCGCGATGCAACCCGGTGATGAAATCCTCGTCTCGGTGTTGCAGCCAGAGGATAACGAGGGCCATGCCGTCCTCTCCCTCGACCGGGCGCGGCAGGAGCGCAGTTGGCGCACCCTCCAGAAGCAGTTTGATGCCAACGAAATCATCATTACCGAGGTCAGCGGCTACAACAAGGGTGGTCTGCTGGTCAACCTCGAAGGGGTACGTGGTTTCGTCCCTTCCAGCCAAGTAACTGGGCTGGGTGGTAGCGACCAAGCCAAGCAGGCAGACCTGCAATCAATGGTGGGTCGCTCCATATCCCTGAAGATTATCGAAATCAACCGCAACCGCAATCGCCTCATCCTCAGTGAGCGGCAGGCCGCCTCTGTCCAGCGGGAAGCGATGAAGGAGCGGCTGCTGGCCGAACTGAAGGCGGGAGACGTGCGGCATGGCCGCGTGGTCAGCATCGCCGACTTCGGCGCATTCGTGGACATCGGCGGGGCGGACGGACTCATCCACCTCAGCGAACTGTCGTGGAGCCGCGTCAGCCACCCCAGCGAGGTGCTGAAGGTGGGGCAAGAGGTTGACGTTCACGTCCTCGATGTGGATGAGAACACCCGCAAGATTGCCCTCAGCCTGAAGCGCACCCAGCAGGAGCCATGGAGCGACATCACCACCCGCTACCAAGTCGGCCAACTGGTGCAAGGGACTATCACCCAACTGGCGACTTTCGGGGCGTTCGCCCGCATCGCTGATGGGGTGGAGGGCCTCATCCACGTCTCCGAGCTATCCGAGGGTCGGGTGCTGCATCCCCGCGATGTGGTCAAGGAGGGCGACCAACTTACCCTCCGCATCATCCGTATTGACCCCCAGCGCAAGCGCATCGGCCTCAGCCTGAAGCGGGCGCACGAGGGGGCCAGCATGGCCGACCTGACCGGCGAAGGCGAAGAAGGCGGCCAACCGCGTGGTGAACGCGCCCCCCGCCCAGAGCGAACTGGTGCCCGTGAGGGTGGCCGCGAGGGTGGACGTGAGGCTGGCGCAGGCCGCGATACGAACGCGCCCCGCCCCGAACGCACCGACCGAGGCGAGCGCGGCGAACGCAGCGACCGCCGCGGCGACCGCGACCGCCGCCCCCGCGAGGAGCAAGTGCCCAGCCAACGCACCTATGGCGGCGGCGGTCAGAACGCCATGGAGATGGCGATGCTGGAAGCGATGGCCCAGCGCGACGAATCCACGCAAAGCGACGATGAGGATGTTACCGGCCAAGACTTCGCGGCCACCGCCCCCACCACCATGCCCGAAGCGACTGCCGACACCACCGCGCCCACCGCAACGATGACCGAGATGGCTGCCGACACCACCCCCCCTGCCGCCGAGGAAGCCACCCCGACTACCAGCAGCGCGGAGGTCAGCGGCGAGAGCTTTGCCGCCAGTGGTGCATCGGGTGAGGAGATGCTGTCCTCGTTGCAGGCGGAGGAGAGCGAGGAGGCGGTCATTGCCGACCACCTCAGCACTACCGCCGCGACCGAGGAGACTGGCACCGGTGCGGAAACCGCCAACCAAGCGGGCGAGGACCAGACCGCGCAGAGCTTCGCCGCCACCACTGATACTGCTACCGCCGAGGCGGACACCGACACGACCAGCAGCGAGGCGGCAGCTGATGAAGCAACCACCGCCAAGTCAACCACCAGCAAGGCGACCGCCAGCGACGACAACGCCGAACTTGAGTGGGTCCATGGCATCGGGCCAACCTACAACAAGCGGCTGGGCGAGGCGGGTATTCGCAGCAACGCTGACCTTGCCAACGCCAACCTAGAGCAACTCCGTGCCGTCGGCTTTGAACACGAAAGCGACGACGAGCTTAACAACTGGATTCAGCAGGCTAAGGACAAGCTGGCCGCGTAGTCGGCCATGCCTTGCCCATCATCGCAAGAGGGCGTACAGGCTCCAACAGCGGCACTAACTGCAAGCCCCCATGCACCAGCATCGGGGGCTTGTGCCTTTTCTAACACAAATATAACCTTGCCCCACCTTTTTCACCCATCCGCTGGTGGCAAGAAAATTGAATACATTATATAATAGAGCCATAAACCTGTCGTTCACTCGCGGGGGAGATAGACAGGAGCAAGCGCACGGCAACATCAACAATCCGGGCCTTATCAGTAAGATGAAACTGGGAGATAACTATGTCAGAGAACAAGTTTGATAAGTTTACCGAACGCGCCAAGAAGGTGCTGCGCCTTGCCGAGGAGGAAGCGCAACGCTTCAACCATAATTACATTGGCACTGAGCATATCTTGCTTGGTCTGGTGCGCGAAGGTGAAGGGGTGGCCGCCCGTGTGCTGTCGAACCTGAATGTGGAATTGCACAAGGTACGCAGCGCGGTCGAGTTCATCATCGGGCGAGGTGACAAGGCGGTGCTAGGCGATATTGGCCTCACCCCTCGTGCCAAGAAGGTCATCGAACTGGCAGTTGACGAGGCCAAGAAGCTGAACCATCACTATATCGGCACCGAACACTTGCTGCTCGGTCTGGTGCGCGAGGGCGAAGGCATCGCCGCTGGAGTGCTAGAGAGTCTCGGTGTCAGTCTCGACAAGGTTCGCGCCGAGGTCATCAAGGTGCTGAACCAAAGCGGGGGCGGGGGCGGCGGCTATGCGGTGGCGGGGGCGTCGGTGGGCAAGAGCAACAGCCGTACCCCCTTCATTGACCAACTGGGTATGGATTTGACCGAAATGGCGCGGCAAGGCAAGCTCGGCCCCATCGTGGGGCGGCAGAAGGAAATCGAGCGGGTCATCCAAATCCTCTCCCGGCGCACCAAGAACAACCCCGCGCTGATTGGCGAACCGGGCGTGGGCAAGACCGCCATCGTCGAGGGGCTGGCCCAGCGCATCGTCGCCGGTGACGTGCCAGAGACGCTGATGGGCAAGCGGCTGCTGTCGCTGGACATTGGCGCATTGGTGGCAGGCACCAAATATCGTGGTGAGTTCGAGGAGCGGCTGAAGAAGGTAATGGCCGAGATTAAGGATACCGGCAGCATCCTGTTCATTGACGAGTTGCATACCATTGTGGGCGCGGGAGCCGCCGAAGGCGCAGTGGACGCGGCCAACATCCTCAAGCCCCAGCTATCGCGCGGTGAGTTGCAGTGCATCGGGGCAACCACACTGGACGAATATCGCAAGTACATCGAGCGTGATGCCGCCCTTGAGCGTCGCTTCCAGCCGGTGATGGTGGAGGAGCCGGGTATCGAGGAGACTATCCAGATACTGCGGGGGATAAAGGAACTGTACGAGGAGCATCACCGCTTGTACATCACCGACGACGCGCTGAAAGCCGCCGCCAACCTTGCTGCCCGCTACGTCTCCGACCGCTTCATGCCCGACAAGGCGATTGACCTGATTGACGAGGCCTCCAGTCGCGTGCGCCTCACCCGCTCCGCTACCCCCCCCAGCCAGCGCGAGGCGATGAATCAGCTACGCGAACTTGAACGCCAACGCGATGAGGCGAGCAACGCGCAGCAGTACGAGAAGGCCATGGATTTGCGTGACCGCGCCGAGGCCCTTCGTAAGCGGCTGTCCGAGTGGGAGGAGAGTGGCGACCAAACCACTGTCAGCAGCGGACGGCCCTACGTGACCGAGGAGGACATCGCCGAGGTGGTCAGTATGTGGACCGGCATCCCGCTCGTGCGTATCGCGGGCGAGGAGTCGGAGCGGCTGCTGCAACTGGAAACCCACTTGCACCAGCGGGTGGTGGGGCAGGACGAGGCGATTACCAGCATCTCCAAAGCAGTGCGCCGCGCCCGCACTGGCCTGAAGGACCCCAAGCGACCGATTGGCAGCTTCATCTTCCTCGGCCCCACGGGAGTGGGCAAGACCGAACTGGCGAAGGCACTCGCCGAGCAGATGTTCGGTAGCGAGGAGGCGTTGGTCAAGATTGATATGAGCGAGTTCATGGAGCGGCACAACCTCTCCCGCCTCGTCGGTGCCCCTCCGGGGTACGTCGGCTACGAAGAGGGCGGGCAACTAACCGAGGCGGTGCGACGCAAGAGCTACTGCGTCATCCTGCTCGACGAAATCGAAAAAGCCCACCCCGAAGTGTTCAATATGCTGCTGCAAATCCTAGAGGACGGCTACCTTGCCGACGCGAAGGGCCGCCGCGTGGACTTCCGCAACTCCATCATCATCATGACCTCCAACGTGGGCGCGGAGCTAATCAACCGCGACATGAACATGGGCTTTGCCACCAAGACCGATGCGGATAAGGCGGCCAAGAGCCAGTATGATAAGATGAAGGACAAGGTGATGGGCGAACTGAAACGCGCCTTCCGCCCTGAGTTCCTCAATCGCATTGACGGCATCATGGTCTTCCACTCGCTCACCAATGAGCATATCCGCCAGATAACTGACCTGCTGCTCAAGCGGGTGCGGGTGCAGCTCAAGGAACACGAGATGAGCCTAGATGTCAACGATGAGGCGATGGACTTGCTTGCCAAGCGTGGCTACGACCCCAACTTTGGGGCGCGTCCGCTGCGCCGCATCATTCAGAACCTCATTGAAGACCCCCTCGCCGAGGGTATCCTCGAAGGCCGCTTCCTCACCGGCAGCGACATCACGGTCACGGTCGAAGATGATATGTTCAAGCTCGAAGGCATCAACCCCGCCCCGCCCGAACTAGGCGACGACCGCCTCCCCGAACTAATCGGCGCGGGTAGCGGCGACGACGAAGGCAAGTAGAGCGCAATCCCAGCAACCTAAACAAAGAGGGCCACATCCGCAATGGGTGTGGCCCTCTCTCCAATCTCATACCTACCCCAGCTTCATCAACTCAATCAGTTCCTTCACCGCCGCCGCCGACTTCTGTAGCGCAGCGTTCTCCGCATCATTCAGCTTTAGCTCGAACACGCTCTCCACCCCGCCCGCGCCCAGCTTGACCGGCACGCCCACGAACAGGCCGTTGATGCCGTACTCGCCCTCAAGGTAAGCGGCACAGGGGAGGATGCGCTTCTCATCCAGCATAATCGCGTCCACCATCTCGCACACTGAGGCGGCGGGGGCGTAGAACGCACTGCCGGTCTGGAGGTACTTGACTATCTCTGCCCCCCCGTTGGCGGTGCGCTCGACCAGTGCCTGCACCCGCTCTGGGGGCAATAGCTCGGTAATCGGCACCCCCGCGACCGTGGAATAGCGGGGCAGCGGCACCATCGTATCACCATGTCCGCCCATCACGAAGGCGTGGACATCTTTGGGTGATACGTTCATCTCCATCGCAATGAAGGTGCGGAAGCGGGCCGAGTCCAGCACCCCCGCCATGCCCACCACCCGCTGCTTGGGGAACTTGCTCACGTGCCACGCCAGTTGGGTCATCGCGTCCAGCGGGTTGGAGACCACAATCAGTATTGCGTTGGGGCTGTGCTGCACGATGTTCTCGGTCACGCCGCGCACGATGCCCGCGTTGGTGTTGAGCAGGTCGTCGCGGGTCATGCCCGGCTTGCGCGGCACCCCGCTGGTAATCACCACAATATCGCTGTTCGCGGTCTGCTCATAGTTGGCCCCGCCGCTCAGTTTGGTGCTGAAGCGGTCCACTGGCCCCGATTGCATAATGTCCAACGCCTTGCCCTGTGCCAGCCCCTCGACAATATCTACGAGCGCGACATCGGTGTAGTTGCGGGTGGCGAGGGCCATCGCGGTGCTGCCCCCCACCATCCCCGCGCCCACTACGGTTATCTTCTTACGCATCTTGTTCCTCTCCTCCTATGGTGTTGTTAGCGTCGACACCGCGATTTTAGCACAAACGCGGATGCGGCGCAAACTAAGCGTAACCTTGCGCTTTGTTGTTCGTCCTATAGTATAGGAACGATTGTTTGCCTCGTTCACTATTCAAGCCATAAGTAACAAGGAGGAAACTGCCATGAACCGCCTGCTCGTATCGCACCGCCTTATTGTCACGCTCCTGCTCGCCGTCTTCGTTAGTGTATTTACGCTTCCGTATCTGCCCACTGCGGCGGCCAGTACAAAGGGTAATGCCCTCATTGCCCTCGCTCATCGTCAGCCCACCGCTGGCGACTTGAGCAGCAACTACACCCTGTTGGCAATGGACGGCAAGGGCAACACCAAAAGCCTTGCCACCCCTGCGACCCTCAACCACTCTACCGACCTGCCGCTTTCGGCGAACGGAGGCGCAGTTTTCTACTTGTTCTTGCCCCCTAACCACATCGAGGTGATTGATTTGGCAAAGGGGACCGATAAGCTATACCCTGCCCCGCCCGACCCCGCCGTCTCGCTGATGATGAATCCCGTCTCGCCCACCTCCCTCCCTGTGTCAGCGGTCGCCCTTGAGGGAGGCAAGCGGCTGCTATTCGGTGGCGATACCGATACTTGGTATATCCTAGACCTCGCCAGTGGCAGTTACACCACAATCACGGTTAGCCTTAGCAGTTCGCGACTCCACTACTACCCCTTTGCCCAATCGCCTGCCGATGGCCTCATCTACGCAAACTGGGGCTGCCGCTGCGACGCTCCTCCCGGTGGCGTAGCCCGTTACGACCTGCAAGGCAAGGGGGAGATGCTCGACCTGCATTTGGGTAAGTATGTGCAGGCTAGTGGTCCGGTGATGTCTCCGGCGGGGTTCTACCTATACTTCCTTGCCCAAGACCCCGACCAGCCAGTGCCGCCCCCTAATGGCCCCGGCGTATTCGCTAACGTAATCATGCGCTACCGTATCAGCGACGGCAGCACCAGCGTGGTTGCCCGCGCGGGGCGGGGGAATGTCATCGGCACTTTCACCCTCACCTCCGCCGACCCCAACATCACCTACACCGAGGGCGTGCCTAACCCTAACTCTAGCACAAATGCAGAGATGTCGCAGCGGCTCATCCGCCGTGTGAATCTAGCGACCAATAGCACACCACAGACTTTGCTTACCGCTAGCCACGATGTTTACCCGCTGCTCTGGTGCGGTAGCAATCTATATTATGGGGGGTACGAGGCGGGTAAGTCCTCGGTTCACAGCTACTCCCTCACCAGCCACAAGGCCGCCCAAACTGAGGGCCAGCTAATCGGCTGCGCTCCGTGAACGCCCCGGCCACAGATTATCGCCTAATAAGATGCCACCCGCCTTTGCAGGGTTTGCTGCTTAGGCGGGTGGAGGTATAAACCTTGCGTCGTTGATTTCGGATGTTACCTTGTTACACATGGTATGCCTTTCTAGCACGTTTGTGGTGTGGTAGCCGCGCTAGTGTATCATCGCCAGCGCAATCGGGATGCCGACGAAGATGAGCAAGACTATCAACACGACCATCAGCAGGCAACCAACTTCGCTATTGGTAGGTGGCGGCGGGATAACCACGATAGTCAGCGGACCGTTGCCCGCGAAAGCCATTAGCATAATGATAGCTACCAACGCGAAGGCAATTGCCACGAAAATCAGCATCTCCATTGTTCTCACCCCCCTTCTGTGCTAGATTTAATCTCCCCTCAACTGCGGCAAGTTCGGTGGAGACGGGTGGCTTGTACTCTCACCTACCATTATTATACTTTGAAGTCAGTATTAACCTATATCAACAACATGACTCTTGCACCACTTGCACTCACATTAGCCTAACAAGGTGTTAGAGCTGCTGTTTTGTTCTTGCGGTGGCTTATCATCCAATTCTAACACTTTTCTTAGCAATCTACCCCTTAGAGTGCCAAAATCGGCTTGAAATCCACCCCTAAAGTTTGGTATGATATAAGCGTCGTTAGCACTCGCAACACCAGAGTGCTAATCAGACCATTTATGATTGCACAAACCCCATAAGGAGGTCAGGAAAGAACTATGTCCACACTTCGCCCGCTGGGCAATCGCGTTGTGATAAAGGCTCTGCCGAAGGAAGAAGTGACCAAGAGCGGCATCGTGCTGCCCGATACGGTCAAAGAGAAGCCGCAGGAGGGCAGCGTCCTCGCGGTGGGTAGCGGCACTCGGCTCGACAATGGCGACATCGCCCCGCTCGACGTTAAGGTTGGCGACCGCGTGCTGTTCGCCAAGTATGCTGGCACCGAGTTCAAGCTGGACGGCGAGGAGCTAATCATCCTCAGCGAGAAGGATATTCTGGCCGTCATCGTTGGCGAAACCGAAAGCTAGTCCCCGTCCGTCCGCCCGCGTGCGGATTTTCTGATTAAACTCGACCTAAACTAAGGAGGAAGTAACGCTATGGCAAAGCAGTTGGTATTCAACGAGGCAGCCCGCGCTCGGCTCAAGGCGGGGGTAGACGCGCTCGCTAACGCCGTGAAGACCACCCTCGGCCCCAAGGGCCGCAACGTCGCCCTCGACAAGAAGTATGGTGCCCCCACCGTCACCCACGACGGCGTGACTGTCGCTAAGGACATCGAACTGAAGGACCCGTTTGAGAACATGGGGGCGCAGATACTGAAGGAAGCCGCCACCAAGACCAGTGATGTGGCGGGCGACGGCACCACCACCAGTATCGTGCTGGCCCAAGCAATTGTCACCGAGGGGATGCGGAACGTGGCCGCGGGTGCGAACCCGATGCAGCTACGGCGGG
>JBBSEE010000065.1:0-8742 GCA_038239995.1 Chloroflexia bacterium
CTGCGCGAGCTCGATCCGACGGGCAAGGGCCGCCTGCTCGAGCGCGTCATGCGCGCCTTCCAGTCGTCGGCCGGGCGGCTGTCGCAGCAGTTCGCCGAATGGCGGCGGGCCAGTGCTAATCAGCGCGTCGCGCAGTATCATCTACGCCGCTGAAAGCGGCAGTTTGAGCGATTACACCGCTGCGGCGGCGACCGCCGCCCAAGCCTTGCGCGACCAGTGCCAATCCTCGGCCTTGCCAAAAATGGTATAATGGGCAGAGTTAGTTTATCCGAAAGGCCAGCCATGTCCACCGAACTGCAACTGTTGGTACGCAATGTGCAAATAGATGACCTAGTAGTGCTGCGTAAGCCCCACCCCTGCGGCAGTAGCGAGTGGCAAGTGGTGCGTCTCGGCGCGGACATTGGCCTGAAGTGCCGCGGCTGCCAGCGGCGGGTGCTGTTGCCCCGCCCTGAGTTCGAGCGGCGAGTAAAATCTTTGCACAAAATGGAGAATCCTGCCAGTGAGTAGTCCTGAACGAGTGGTGGACAACACCGCTGATACCATCACCACCAATGGGCGGTCTACCAAGCCGATAAGCACAGGGGGACGACCGACCCAACCCATCAAAGTTGAACCGCCGCCAGAGAACGTGCTGCGTAACTTCAACTTCTTGCGCCTATGGATTGCCCAAGCGGTTTCGATGTCGGCGCAAAACATGATTAACTATATGCTGATTGCCCAAGTGGGGGCGATTACGCAAGGCTCGGCGACGGCGGTCAGCGGGGTCATCCTCTGCTTCACCATCCCCTCTATTATCTTCGCTGCCATCGCCGGGGTGTTCGTAGACCGTACCAGTAAGCAACGGATGTTGCTCATCACCAACGCGCTACGGGCGGTTGCCATCCTCGGCTATGTGCTTACCATTCAGCATCCGCTCGGCTTGCCCATCGCCCTGCCCGTCGCCGCCACCCTGCCGATTATCTATATCACCACCTTCGCTTTCGCCACCATCAGCCAATTCTTCACCCCGGCGGAGGCGGCCAGTATCCCCCTGCTAGTCAAGCGCGAACAGCTAATCTCGGCCAATGCCTACTTCAACCTCACCCTCACTATCGCCCAACTGGCCGGTTTTGCGGTGCTAGGGCCGATATTGGTACGCCTGTTCGGCTATGAGCCGCTCTTCTTCCTCGTGTTTGTGATGTACATCCTCTGCACCGCGCTGGTCTACTTCCTGCCCAACAACGAACCGCCCCGCGAGGAAGATGAGGAGAAGGCCGAGGGCTTCAAAGAAAACGTCGGCAAGGTAGTCGAGGAGGTAAAGGAAGGCTGGAACTTCATCCGTAACGACCGGGTGGTGATGACCTCGATTATCCACCTCAGCATTGCTGCCACCCTGCTAATGATACTGGCGGTGATTGGCCCTAAGCTGCTCATCGAGTTCTTCGCCGGTACGGGGATGTTTCCCAACCCTGCCACCGCGGCTGAAGAAGCTAGCAAGAACCTCATCTACCTAATCGTGCCCGGCGCGGTCGGGATGGTGGTGGGGGTGCTAACCGTTAGCCGTGTGGCCCGCGCTCATAACCGCGAGGCGATGATTAACTACAGCCTGCTGATCGTGGGTGCAACCCTGATGCTGCTTGCCCTTGCCAACTTCATCCTCGGCTGGTTGGGCAACACCATCCTCGGCCACAACTTCTCGACCACCACCCTGCTTATCGTCCTCGGTGTGCTGACTTTCGCCCTCGGCATGATGAACTCCTTCATCCAAGTCCCCGCCCAGACCATCTTGCAGGAACATTCGCCGGAGGAGATACGCGGGCGGGTGTTCAGTGCCTACCAGACCATGCTGAACATCTTGCTCATCTTCCCGCTGGTGTTCGCCGCCCTCATCGCCGACTGGATTGGTGCGTTGGCGACTATGGGCCTGCTTGCCATCATCGTCACCCTCGTGGCTGCGGTCACCACCTACCAGTACCGCAAGCACGAGGAAGCGGAGGATAGCCCCCTGCCCATCACCAGCAACCCGCAGCAGATGCTGAAAGAGGGCAGCCTCACCACTTTCGGCGGCGTTACCGACTACACCGACCCCAAAGAGGCGGCGCGGGCCAAAGGGATGGAGACTGGCACCTCTCTCACCGCTGGCCCCGATGGGCCACGCAGCGGTGAACACGCCTCGCCCTAGCCGAATTACCTACTCTTGACATCTCCCCCTCTACACAGTATCATTACGGTATCAATAGCTACAGATGGGGGGATGAAATGAGCGGCAGGGTGACTGACCAGAGCGCGACCCTATTGCGCCAGTTGGACCACGCGGGCTATCGGCTGACCGGGCCGCGTCGCACTATCGTGGAGATGATTGCCAGCGGCGACGAGCGGTTTACCTCCGCCCAGCTATGGAGCAGTGTGCAGCAGGCCGCCCCCAGCGTGGGGAGAGCGACCGTGTTTCGCACCCTCGACCTGCTCACCGCGCTAGGCATCCTCCAGCGTGTCCACCTCGACGATGCGGGCTGCCACAGCTACGTGCTATGTGGGCGCAGCCACCACCATCATATCGTCTGCTCCAACTGCAACAAGGTGCAGGATTTCGCGCAGAGCGAGGTGGAGAGCCTGCTCACCAAGCTGGGTAACAAGTACGGCTTCAAGGTAGAGGGCCACCAAATCGAGGTGTATGGGCGGTGTAAGGATTGCCAGTTATCATAAATTAAGGGAGGAAGACACCATGATAGGCAAAATCGGATTGCTAGTTCGCATCCTCGTCAGCATCCAAGGGGTGTTCATCGGCGATATGCTGGGGCGGGCACTGAACGCCGAGGGCAAGACGGTGCCGAAGAAGGAACGCCGTCGCCGCTATGCCATCGCCGCCGTGGAGCGGGGCAAGGTGAGAATGGCGGTCAAGCCGTCGCAGTTGCTGTTCGGGGTGCTGTCCGCGCTGCTGCTCGCCCCCCGCTTCCCCAGCAAGCTGCTCGGTGCCCTGTTCTGCGGCATCGGCACCGGCTTCACCACCTATATGCTATACGATGAGATGAGCGACGAGCAGTTGGTGCAGAGCATCATGGGCGGGCTGAAGGGCGGAGAATAGGCCATTTGTACCAGCCAAATGCCTTGTCAACTTGACCTTCATCGGGTATAATACCAACCGCTATGGCTAGTTACTTTATCTGGACCGTCGGCTGCCAGATGAACATCGCCGACAGCAATTATGTGGCCCGCGCCCTCGAAGGGCTGGGGCATCGGCCTTCTGCCAGCATGGAGCAGGCCGACATCATCGTGCTTAACTCCTGTAGCGTGCGCCTGTCTGCCGAAGAGCGCATCACTGGCAAGCTGGGCGAACTGGTGCGCCTCAAGCGGCAGCGGCCCGATGTTACCGTCGCGCTCACTGGCTGCATGGTCACAGGGCAAGAGGAGAGCCTGCACCAACGCTTCCCCATCATTGACCGGTTCTTCCGCCCCTCGGCATGGGAGCAGTTCATCAGCGACCTGCCGGAAAAGTACCGTGCCAATACTGGCGCGACCATCCCCACCCCCCGCCGCTTCACCCCCATGATTAGCTTGCTCCCCGCCAGCGCACCGGAGATGGACTTGTCGGGGGCGGGTTGCGCGACTATCGGCGACAACGACCTGACCGATGAGGCAGTGCTGCTCACCGACCCACGCCGCAATCCCGCGGCGATTAGCCACAGTGGCGGGGGCTTTAGCATTGCCACCAGCAGCCGCGACGCATCACCCTTCCCCCGTCCCCTCACCGGCGTGGCCGAGAGCGAAGGGCAGCCGATTACCGCCTACGTGCCGGTCATCTACGGCTGCAACAAGCAGTGCAGCTACTGCATCATCCCCTTCCGACGGGGGCGGGAGCGCAGCCGCACCCTCGATGATATTTTGGCCGAAGTCAGCGAATTGACCGCTTACGGCGTGCGCGAAGTCACCCTGCTGGGCCAGAACGTGGACACCTACGGCCACGACCTCAGCCCCAAAACCGACCTCGCCGAACTGCTCACCGCCCTCGACAGCCTGCCCGACCTGTGGCGCATCCGTTTCCTTACCTCCCACCCCAAGGATATGAGCCAGAAGCTAATTGACACCGTGGCTCGCCTGCCCAAAGCCTGTGAACATATCAATCTACCAGTGCAAGCGGGCGATGACCAGACCCTGCGGGCGATGCGGCGCAGCTATCGAGTGGATTACTACAAAGACCTGATTGGCCGCATCCGTGCTGCTATCCCCGGCGTGTCGCTTGCCACCGACATCATCGTCGGCTTCCCCGGCGAAACCGAGGGGCAGTTCTGGAACACCTACCAGATGCTAGAGCAAATCCAGTTCGATGCCGTCCACGTGGCCGCCTACTCGCCCCGCCCCGGCACCCATGCCCACACCCTCGGTGATGATGTGAGCAAGGCAGAGAAACGCGCCCGCCTCCAGCACATCGAGAAGCTGCAAGAGCAGGTCTTGACCGAACTGAATAGTCGGATTTTGAACCAAACCGTCGAATTGTTCGTAGAGAATAAAGAGAAGGGCCGTTGGACTGGGCGCACCCGCACCAACAAGATTGTCTTCTTCGATAGCGACCGCGAGGATATGCGCGGCCAACTGGTCAAGGTGCAAATCAAGCGGGTCAGTCCCTGGTCGTTGCAGGGCGAACTGGTCAACTAGCGGGGGATGGCCCGCAAGCGACCCTTCGTCCCTACTCGCCCCGCCAGTATTGACGGGGCAATAATATCTTCAATCACAACACCGGGCGGGCCGCCGCCCATCCCTACCAAAACCCAAAACCCAAAACTTATGAAGGCCCGGAGGTAGAACCGCGTTGAACCAGATAAATACCGAAGAGAAGGCGAGAATACGCAAGCAGCGCAGCGAACAGGCGATTACCCTTGCGATGCAGGGTCGCTGGCAAGAGGCCGCCGAGGTCAACCGCCTGCTCATCACCATGTTCCCCGACGACGACGAGGCTTATAATCGGTTGGGTAAGGCGTTGGTCGAGTTGCAGCAGTATCGCGATAGTTACCAAGCCTACCTCAAGGCTAGCGAACTGAACCCCGCCAATACCATCGCGCAGAAGAACGTGAAGCGGCTGGCCCACCTTGCCGCGCAGCAACCTACCGCCCCTCGCCCCCGTAACGGCAGTACCGAGGCCACCCCCACCTTGCCCACCACTTTCATCGAGGAGACCGGCAAGAGCGGGGTTGCTAGCCTCACCCGCCTTGCCCCCGCTGCTACCCTCAACCACCTCATCCCCGGCGACCCGGTGGTGCTGCGGGCGGAGGGCAACAGCCTCAAGGTGGAGACCCGCACCGGCGAACATATCGGCACGGTCGAGCCGAAGATGGCCGCCCACCTGATGCGCTTCTTGCACGCGGGCAACCGCTACACCGCCGCCGCCACCAGCGTCAGCGACAAGGTGGTGAAAATCATCATCCACGAAGTCTACCAAGACCCCAGCATGGTCGGCATCCCCAGCTTCACCGCGCAGGGCTTGCCCACCGCCACCCGGCCCTACCTCCGCAATAGTTCGCTGCTCAACATCGAGGAGGACGAGGAATACGCCTACGAGCCGGACTTTGGCGAGGAGACCGAGACCGAAACCGAGGAGGAGAGCGAGGAGCTACCCTTCGACGATGACGATGACGATGATACCGAGGACAGCGAGTTATTCCCCCGTCACTAACATAGCAGAAAAACATCAAGCCCACACCAGTTCGGTGTGGGCTTATGTCATAACCGATTGGGTTACTCGCTTACACCCCTATCGCGGGCAGGATGAAGGCGAGCGCGATAATCACGGCCAAGCCGATGACCGCAAGGATGACGAGGCGGCGGATGTCACCCCGGATGTAACTAAGCTCATCTTCGAGGGTCAAGCTCACGCTCTGGGCCATATTGCGGCGGGCACCGAGCGGCCCACCATACAAGGGTGCGCTGCCCCGCGCGGCGGCAGGATTGGACGATGCGCCGGTCGCCCCCCGAAACCGCGTGTTCGCGTTAATCACGGGTGCCGCGCTGCGGGTAGCGGTGGCAGTGATGCTGCCATTGGTAGGCGTGGGGGTGACGCTGGCCGCCTCTTCGCTGTCCGCCTCGGTAGGGTTGGCTACTGCTGCGCCGCCCACCATCCGCCGTCGCCACTCCGCCTCTTTACGGGCCTGCGCGTTCGCCGTGCTGCTGCGTGCGCCCTTTGCAACCTTCTTTGGCATAACTGTGCTTATTCTCCTAGCTAATCTAGCGAATGATTGCGCCCGGCGGCGGCCATATATCAGCCACGCGCATTGCTAATCTGGGGCGGAAGTATTATACTCTGTTTCAGCCTAAATTGCAAACGGTTTTCCTACGGTCAATCGGGAGGTGGACTTATGACCAACCCAGTCCCCAGCGCGACCAGCGATGACCAACCGAACTGGTACGACCCCCAAGCGGCAGCCCGCGCCATCAGCGATGCTATCGGCGTGGATGAAACCCAAGTGCCCTTCATCACCCCGGTGCCCGCGGGCGCGACCATGCGCGGGCTGCTGCTCAGTGGCGGCGGGGCGATGGGCGTGTACGAGGCGGGCAGCGTACAGGCGTTGGCAATCAATGGCTTCAACTTCGAGGCGATTGTGGGTATCTCCATCGGCTCCATCAACTCCGCCGCCTTTGCCGAGTACCTCACCCGCGCCGACGCAGCTCATCGCCCGGTCAGCCCCGCACAGGCCGAGTTCCTCAAGCGTATCCTCTACTTCTGGGAGTACGTAGACCAGAGCAAGATTACCGACCTCGACTCCGCGCCAGTCGTTCCCCTGCTCAACGACCTGCAACGCCTATATGTGGCCCTCAGTTCGCTGTCCCGCTTCTATGTCGCCAACTATAACCCCGACCTGAACCAGAACCAGCCGCCGCTGGTCGAAAGTTCCAGCCCCAATCCCATCACCCGCGTGCGCTTCTGGCTGCGCTGGTTGGGGGCGTACATCAAGCGGGTGTTGTCGTGGCTGGAAATCTTCATCCTGCTGCTGCCTAGTGTGCTATTCAGCGTACTTGTCCTTCCCTTCGAGTTGCTGCTCCGCCTGTTGGGGCGCAACGTGCAGGTGGGCGACCTCTACATCGCCATTATCGAAGGCGTGGCTGCCAAGCTGCGCCCCAAGCCCAAGCCGCTTACCCCCCCTAGCCTCAGCCAGCCCGACGACTTCGCCACCTTGCTGCGCGGGATTGTGGTGGAAGCCTTCTTGTCCTACAACAAGGTGGATGACCCTAGCGACAAGAAGATGAAGTCGCTGTTCGGCAACCAGCGCCTCACCCACATCCTCAGCAACTTCCCCTTGTTGCGGGTCTACACCGACCCCCTCGATATCACCTCGGCGGTGATTGCGGTAGCGCAAACCCCGGCGATTGACCCTCAGCGCACCTTTGCCGTTTACCGCGACGCGCTGGGCGGCACCGAGCTACGCTTCCCCCGCACCAGCGTGCGTACCGGCAACGCCGAGGTCAGTGCGGCTTATACCTTGTATGAAGCGTTGGATACTACCCTGCATCGGCTCGACTCAGTGCTGCCCCAGCCGCTCAACCTCAGCCCCACGAATGGTGCGAGTCGCCAAGTCCTGCTAGAACTGGTGCTGCACATCGAAAGCCAACTGACCCTGAACATGATGCAGGGCAAGCCGCTGGTCAAGCCGGACAAGCTGGTGGTCGGCAACCCCAACGTGGTGCATGGGGTGATGGCCTCTGCCGCCTTCCCTGCCGCCTTCCCGCCGGTCAACCTCAACGAGATTTACCCGATTGCCGGGGGCGACCCCGATAATATCGCGCTGAAGGCCATCTGCCGACTGGCCTCGCTCTACTCGCGCACCAGCCCGCCGCAGCAGCCGGAGCAGGTCGAACTCGCCTTTGCCCAACAGAACATCGCCACCGCCTCCAGCCAACAGGTTCGTGCTGATATAATCACCCGCCTGAGTAGCAGCCTGCCCGCCCGCGACAACGACTTGCTCACCTTTGTTGACGCAATCCTCGCCTTCCAGCCCGATACCCCGGCCCCCGCCCGTGACCCCGCCCTTGTCCGCGCCCAACTCGCTGCCTGCATCGCTGCCGTCTGGTACTACAGCTATCCGATTTGGGATGAGGAGGGCGAGTTTACCCCTAATCGTAAGCCGTTCGTGGAGCAATACTTCGATGGCGGCTTCGGCGACCCCACCCCGATTGGCAACGCTATAGATGCGCTTACCGCCCGCGCCACTAACCTCGACCCCACCGCCCGGGCTGCTACCCACTACGTCTTCTTCGTCCACCTCGGTAATGATACACTAGGGGTGCGCGACATTGGTCAGGAGGCGGAGGTGCGCCAGTCGGTCGGCACCCTGTCCACTACCACCTTGCAAGATTATCTGTTCTATGAGTATTTGTTGCGTTCCAGCAGCGTCGCGGAGCGGGACCGCTATCTGTCCAACACCCGCGTGACCAACCGCATCCACGACTACATCACCCGCCTCCACGCCTTGAACTCCAACCTCAACGAGTTGCTGATTAAGGTCATCAACGTCTACCCTAGCGTGAAGCTGAACTCACCGGGGGCGTTCGACCAGCGGCTGGGCTATCGGCGTGGCAATCAGCGACAACAGATTGCCGCGGGCTGTAGCGACATGATGCTGACGCTGTGGACTGCGCGGCAAGGTAACGAACCCGCAATTCTGCCCACGGAGGTGGCTGACCGCATCCAGCGTTGGCTGGTGCCCGGCTTCGCCACCGCGCAGCCGGTTGGCCCGCCCACCCCCCAGCTATTCTGCCGCAATGGAGCCTGTATGTACC
>JBBSEE010000066.1:0-8685 GCA_038239995.1 Chloroflexia bacterium
AGGTTTGCGGTTTGCGGTTTGCGGGTTTGGTCATGGTGCTGAATTATCCCCGACGGGCGCGGAAAAAGCAAGGCAGGGGCTAGGCTTCAAGCTCGACCGCAACTTTGGCGAACTCGTGTAGCAAGGCCTCATCGTCGGGTTCAACCCCTACCTCGGCGGCAGCGTCGCCCAACGCGGCGGCGAGGTTTGAGGTTTGAGGTTTGAGGTTTGAGGTTTGCATTGTGGTGGGTGTGGTAGGGGCGGGCGGCGGTTCGCCCGGTTCGGCTGTAGGGGCATGATTTATCGCGTCCTGCTCATCAGCGGGCAAGGCGGCGGCGTAGGCATCCGCGTCCCACCCTCTCCGCGCCAGCGTGGCGCGATAGCCCGCCGCCGCCCCCGCGAGGGTGTGGTAGCGAGCGACGTAGCGGCGGGCATGGTCGCCAAGCGCGGCGCGGAGAGGGGGGTCGGCGGCGAGGTCGAGCAGATATTCGAGCAGCAAGGCTTCCTCATCACCATCAACGGCGATGCGGGCGGCGGTGGCGGGAGGGAGTTCGGCAAAGGCCGCGGTGTCGCTGACGATGACCGCCTGCCCCGCCCCCATGATGCGGAGCAAGGCCGCGCTGGTCTCCCCCGCCGAGGGGTAGCGCAGGTTGAGACAGACATCGGCGGCGGCGAGATAGTCGTTGAAAGTGGCGGTGTCCACGTGTCTGGTCACCACCACCCGTTCGCCGAGGCCGAGCGCGTCAATCTGGCGATGCACGTTGTAGTTTGCGCTGATGCTGCCCACGAGGAAGTAGCGGGAGCGCGGTCGCTCCATCGCCAACGCCTTATACGCCCGCAGGCTGGGGGTGAGCCGCTTGTAGGGGTTGATGTGGCCGAGGCTGGCGATAATGAACTCGTCGGGGGCGATGCCGAGGCGAGCGCGGGCGGCGGCGCGGTCAATATGTGGCGGCAGCGGCACACCCATCGGCACGATGTTGACCGACTTGGCCGCGTCAATTGCGTGAATCTGTTCCGCCATATAGCGGCTATGCACCATCAGGCGGTCGGCAGCGGCGATGACCCGTTCGCTGAGGGGGAAGTTGAACAGGCTGGGGGGGGTTTGGCCTTGCAACACCCGCCGCGCTGCCTCCTGCCCCGCCGTCCCATACCGCGCCGCCATCTCCACCTGATAGTCTTTACGCTGCCCGCCGTTGAGGGCCATCCACATCACCAGATGATGCAGCACGAACTCATGCATCACCACCATGCCGGGCAGTATCCCCTTGTTCGTCAGCACCGCCTTGTAGATATAAGCGTGGGCGGGGCTGTTGCCCATCTGATAGACCGCTGCATCGAAGGGCTGGTGGCGATGCAGGCGGGCAAAGTCGCGGGCGGAATGCACGGCGAAGCGGGCGGCAAGTTCACGGTTGGTGGGCCGATAGTTGTCTACGAACAGGGTAAGCTCCAGCCCCGCCGCCGCGAGGTAGGGCAGCAACTCCTCGCTATAATCGGAGATGCCACTCTGCACCGGATTGAGGGGGCTGTAGTAGGCTACTTTCATCACTGCATCTTGTGGAGGGCGTGAGTCATATGCAACAGGAAGTCGTGGGCGTTGCGGGCGATGCCGAAGGCTTGGTGGGTGCCCCTATCTACCAGCTTGGAGAGGATGAACTCATCTTGGTCCACCGCGATGATGGGCAGGGGATACAATTCGCCGTCGCGTTGATAGAAGGTGGGCAGCATATTGCCGGTGGCGATGCTGTGCAGGGCGGTGGCGAGCATCACCGCAAGGGTGGCCCGCTTGGTGTGTTCGCGCATCACCGTCTGGGCCTCGCGCACGTCGGTAATCACGCCGGGCAGGGGGCCATCGTCGCGGATGCTGCCCGCCAGCACGAAGGGTACCCCCTGCTTGACGCAGGCGTGGATGATGCCGTCGGTGATGTAGCCCTCCTGCACCGCCCGCTCGATGCTACCATAAGCGCGGATTTGGTTGATGGTGGCGATGTGGTGACGATGCCCACCGCGTACCGCCTTGCCCTGCTTGCCGATGCCGAGGCTGGTACGATAGCTGGACATCTCAAGGTCGTGGGCGGCCAGTGCGTTGCCCGCAAACAACACCCCCACGTAGCCGTTGTTCACTAGCCACTCCATTTGCTCTCGCGCCCCGCTATGCACCACCGCGGGGCCAAGCACCCATACCGACTTGCCCCCCTGCTCACGGTCAGCGTGCAGCAGTTCGGCTAGTTCTGCATAGTTGGTGGGCCTCTCCCGACTGCTGCCACTGGACATGAAGCTAAACACGTCGCGCTGCTCCGTCCCGCCCTCCTCGATGAAGGGGTTCTCGTTGACGAAGATGCCCTCCTCACCGTGTTCGCGCTGGCCTAGCACCACAGGCATACCGGCGACCACATTGCGCGGCTCAAGGCAGCGCGGCCCATGCTGGTCCAGCACGATGACCGCATCCATTCGCGCATCGGCGACCAGCAGCCAGCTCGCCTCAGTCTTGATATAGGTAGGGAAGTTGGTGGTGGAATAGAAATCGGGCGGCACTACCCCGCTAATCGGCGCGGGGGCAACCCGCACATCGGGGGCGGCGGCCAGCGCGGGCGCGGCGAAATCAGGGGGGTTGTAGCTTACTTTGCTCACGTTGCTCCTTGCTCTACGGATAAGGGTGGGGGTCGGTGTAGGCGTGATTATACCTTACGCGGTATGGTAGTAGCAAGGGTGGGGGGGACTTAATCTCCCAGTCGCAGGGAGGCGGGCTGGCCCATATCGGTGGGTAGCATCCCGATGTAGGGGAGGTTGCGGAAGCGTTCGTGCGCGTCCATGCCGTAGCCCACCACGTAGCGGTCAGGGATGGTAAAGCCGACATAGTGCATCGGCACATCGAGCAGGCGCACCGAGCGGCGGTCCAGCAGCACGCAGAGGCGCAGGCTACGCGGTTGGCGGGCGCGGAGGGTTCGCAGCACGTAGCTGATGCTCAGGCCGGTGTCCACGATGTCCTTGACCAGCAGCACATCGCGTCCGGTAATCAGGGTATCCAAATCCTTGAGGATACACACGCTGCCCGCTTGGGGGCTATACTTGGAGATTGCCATGAAATCGAAGCCAACCGGCATGGTGGGGGGGATGGCCCGCATCAGGTCGGCGACGAAGAAGACTGAACCCTTCAGCAGCCCGACGAACAGCAACGACTCGCTGCCCTGCTGTTGGTAATCGGCGGCGATTTGCTCACCTAGCTGTTGCACCCGCGCACGGAGTTCGTCCTCGCCGATTAGCTGCTCGGCAAGCAACGGACTGAGCGCGGCAACCATCAGGCGGCCACCTCTTGCTCAAGCAGGATATGGGGTTCTTCGGTAAAGGGGGTGCCGAACATTCCGGCAAGGCGTTGGAAATCTTTGCGGTACAGCAGCTTGATGTTGATGTCGGGGTAGACTTCGCGGATGAGGCGCATCTTGCGGTTCTTGCGCGTGACCAGCTTCTGCTTCATGGTGGTCAGTTCGATATAGAGGTCATATTCGGGGAGGTAGAAATCGGGGGTAAACATCTCAACTACGCGGCCATCGAGCCAGCGAAGGGGGAAAGAGTGAGGTTCGTACTGCCACTCGATCGTATAGAAACTGAGCAGCTTGGCGAACTCGACCTCCGCTAGGTTAGCGAAGGGATGATATTGACGTTTAGGGTTCGCTTCCATAGGGGGCGAGGCCCGCTTACACCTCCGTGCCCCAATTATATCACATTATGTTTAGTTACGCAATAGCTTAGGCGCAGATTGTAGCTGAAGTTGGGGAAATCAGCCAACCCGCCCTTTTCTAACCCGTCTCTAATCCCCTTTGCGGCTCAAGGGATAGCACATATTGGCTATTTTATGGCACGGCTGGGGCAATGATGGTATAATTAGCCTGAACTTATCGGCCCTGTTTCACGTATCTTATAGTATGGGGACGAAATTATCGGTCGCGCTTGAGAGCAGATGAACGGTGGACAGCAGTCACCCGCCCCCAGCCCCTCCCGGTGGGAGGGGAGTTTTGCCCCAGCCCCTTGCAGCGGGAGGGCAGTTTTGCCCCCAACCAATTGTATCACTGAACGGTAATAGAGTAGAGAACAAGGCGAGAGGATAACACCACATATGGACGATGTACGCGCCGTCGCCGAGCGGCTGATGAGCAACGTGGAGAAGGTGATTGTGGGCAAGCACTATGAGGTGCAGAGCCTGCTAGTCGCGCTGCTCAGTCGCGGCCACGTGCTAATCGAGGACGTGCCGGGGGTGGGCAAGACCATGCTGGCAAAGAGCATCGCCCGTAGCCTCGGTTGCACCTTCCACCGCATTCAGTTCACCCCCGACCTGCTGCCCAGCGATGTGACGGGGGTGAGCGTGTTCAACCAAAAGACCACCGAGTTTGAATATCGCCCCGGCCCAGTGATGGCCCAAATCGTGCTGGCCGACGAGATTAACCGCGCCACCCCCAAAGCTCAGTCCGCCTTGCTCGAAGCGATGGAGGAGCAGCAGGTCAGCGTGGATGGCGTGACCTACCCCCTGCCCCAACCCTTCATCGTGCTGGCAACCCAGAACCCCATCGAATACGAAGGCACCTTCCCCCTGCCCGAAGCGCAACTGGACCGCTTCATCATGAGGATTTCGCTGGGCTACCCCAATCGCAGCGACGAGATTGAGATACTCGACCGCCAGCACTTGCAGCACCCCCTCAACTCCATCGAACAGGTGGTAGAGAGCAGCGAACTGATTAGGATGCAGGCGGCGATTAAGGAGGTCTACGTTGACCGCCTGATTAAGGAGTACATCGTCGGGATTGTGGAGGCGACTCGCAAGCACCCCGACGTATATTTGGGGGCTAGCCCGCGCGGCTCGTTGGCCCTGTATCGCACCAGCCAAGCGTTGGCTGCGGTGTTGGGGCGCAACTACGTCATCCCCGACGACATCAAGGCCCTCGCCGCCCCCACCCTTGCCCATCGCATCATCATCAATCCGGCAGCCCGTATCCGCAACGTGGACACCCCTGCGATTATCGCCGAGGTGTTGCACAGCGTGGCCGCCCCCGGTGTCAGGCCGGTGACGGCAGCACAGGTTCGCGCCCAATCATGAACGGCATCCGCCTGCTCGCTTTGGCAGGCTTCCTCTACTTCCTCGCGCTGGCGACTGGCCTGCACCAGCTATACTACCTCGCCTACGTGCTGGGGGGGGTCACGCTCGGTTCGCTGATTTGGGCGCGGCTCAATCTCAGCGGGGTGGCAATCACCCGCGCCACCCGCACCAACTCGTTGCAGGTAGGGCAGATATTCGAGGAAACCCTCACCCTCACTAATGAGAACTTGCTACCCAAGCTGTGGGTGGAGGTGCGCGACCGCTCCAACCTGCCCGGCCACCGCACCAGTTGCGTGATGAGCCTCGGCAGCAAGCAGCAGAAGAGTTGGCGGGTACGTACCGTCTGCCGCCAGCGGGGGGTGTATAAGCTCGGCCCCGTGGTGATGGTCACGGGCGACCCCTTCGGCCTATTCCGCTTCTGGCGGCGGCGGCAAGAGCAGCGCGAGGTGCTGGTCTACCCCCCACTGCTGGACCTGAGCGCGTTCGGGTTGCCGCCCACCGAACTGAGCGGCGGGGCGCAGGTGCGTTCGCGCAGCTTCAACCTCACCCCCAACGCGGCGGGCATCCGCGAGTACATGGCGGGCGACCCCTTCAACCGCATCCACTGGCCCGCCTCCGCCCGCCAGCAGCGGCTGATGGTCAAGGAGTTCGAGCTTGACCCCACCAGCGATATTTGGATTGTGCTGGATATGGCGGCGGCGGCGCAGTACGGCAACCCCAACCAAGTTCCGCAGATACCGAAGCCTACCCCCGACCAGCCGCTCGACCTACGCGACAGCCGCGACTACATCGGCGACACGCTGGGGCAGCCGGTTTACCTGCCGCCCAGCACCGAGGAGTATGCGGTATCGGTGGCCGCCAGCCTCGCCGGTAAGCTGCTGGCCGACCGCCTCGCGATTGGCTTCATCGCGTGGGGGCAGCGGCACGAGCTTATCAACGTAGACCGGGGTTCGCGCCAACTGTTGCGCGTGCTGCGTATCCTCGCCTCGCTGCGGGCGCAGGGGCGCAGTCCCATCGAGGAAGTGCTGGCGGCAGAGAGCAGCCGCTTCGCAAGGGGCAGCACCGTGCTGGTGATTACCCCCGATGTGGGCGACAAGTGGGCGCGGGCGTTGGGCACGCTCAATCAGCGCGGCATCAAGGCGGCAGCGGTGGTAGTCGAACCGGCCACCTTCATCAACCCCGGCGAACACCCACCCCCTAGCTCCCTCGCGGTGGTGGGGGCACTAGCCGCTGCCAACGTCCCCAGCTACCTCGTCAAGCGCGGCGCACCGATAAACGTCGCCCTCGCGCAAGGGTTGGGTGGGGTGAAGGTGCTACGCTGACCACAGACAAGTTGGACAGGGCGGATGCGATTCGCCCCTACGTCTTTAGGCATAATCCAGATGCAACTGTGTAACTCCCAATTAAAGATGAAGGCTTATCTGAAACGGAACTGATGAGATGCGAAGATTGATTAACTCGATAGCGAACTGGAAGTTGCAGGAGGGGGCGTTTAGCCTGCTGCTGCTGGCCCTGATGCTCTTCAGCGTCACATGGTCTATTCAGGAGGCCAAGTGGGTGCCGGACGGCCTGTGGGTACTGTGGCCGGTCACGCTGGTGGGGATGCTGACGGGGCTGGTGCTGGCGAAGCTGCGCGATGTGCCCCGCTACCTGCTGCACACGCTGGGAACGCTGATTGGCATCCTGTTCATCTTCTACCAGCTAAGTACCATCATGGACAACAGCATCGGTACGTGGCAGGATAAGGCCCGCGAGTTGTTGCTCCGCGCCCAACTGTGGTTCTCCGCCCTGCACAATGGCACCTCCAGCGATGATACCCTCCTGTTCATCCTCGCCCTCGCGATTATGTGCTGGTTGCTCGCCTACACCAGCGCGTGGTTCATCTTCCGCTCGCATTGGGCGTGGTGGGCGGTGGCTCCCAACGCGGTCGCCATCCTTGTCAACGTCTCCTACTCGACCCGCTCCGACTATCTCACCCTCCACTTCCTGCTCTTCGTGTTCAGCGCGTTGTTGCTGCTGGCCCGCTTCAACCTGTTCCAGCACGAGCGCAAGTGGGACCGCGAACGGGTCAACTATTCGCCCGCGATTATCTGGCGTTTCCTGCGTAGCAGCGCGACCTTCTGCCTGATTGTCACTCTCGCCTTTTGGTTCATCCCCAACAGCGACCACCCCAACACCGCGGTGGCCCGCTGGGTCAGTACGTGGAATCAGCCATGGGAGGCCCTCAACGACAGCCTCGGCAAATTGTTTGCTGGGGTCAACGGCAAGGGCGGGGGTACTGCCAACTACAGCAGCTTCAAGAAGTCGTTCATCATGGGGGCGAAGCTAAACCTCAGCGAAGCAGTGGTCATGTACGTGCGGGCGGGCCAACCCACCTATATGCGGGCGGTGGCCGACGATACCTATGACGGCCTCGGCTGGTACAACAATGCGGACAAGACTTTCAGCGCGACGGGGGTACACCAGAACCGCTCCTCCTATCTCTCCCTCGAACCGGGGGCGCAGATGCGGAACGACGACCTGATGCGAAGCGCAATCACCGAGAGCATCACCCTTGCCAACCCCAAAGGTAACGTACTGTTTGCCACCTACATCCCCGTCAGTGCCACGGTGCCCACCCTGCTGGATGTGTCGTGGGCGCAGGCGAACGACAGCTTCGCGGTGGGCGATGTAGACACCCGCAGCCAGCCGGTGGCGGTTCGCAGTCTCGTTGACCTGCTCAAGAGTGGGGAGCAAAAGTTGCAGGCCGACGGGGCGATGACCAACGCCAGTATTGACGACACCAATGCGGTGCTGGGCCTGCTCGACAACGTGCTGATGCCGGGTGAGGGGCTGAACCTCGGCAAGCTGGTGCGCCAAGAGATAGACAAGCTGCGGGCCGATGGGGTGGCGGTCAACCTCCGCATCAGCAGCCGCCAGCTAATCCTTGACTACAATGGGGAGGTGGCGATACAGGATGACCTGATGGGGGTAATGAACACCAACAACTTCGGGCAAGGGGACATCTACAATGTGGTCGCCTACACCTCCAATGCCGACGAGGCGAGCCTCCGCCAAGCGGGGGTAAATTATCCCCAGTGGGTGAAGGACCGCTACCTGCCATTGCCCAACAGTGTCACCGAGCGTACCCGCGCCCTCGCCCAGCAGATTGTGCAGCAGGCCAAAGCCACCACCCCCTACGACCAAGCGCGGGCGATTGAGCAGTACCTGCGCGACCCCTCCCACTATACCTACAGCACCGAGATACCGCTCCCCCCCAGCGGCAAGGACAAGGTGGACTACTTCCTGTTCGACATCAAGCAGGGCTATTGCGAGTATTACGCCAGCGCGACGATTGTGATGCTGCGCTCGCTGGGCATCCCCGCGCGGATGGCGACCGGCTACGCCCCTGGCCAATACGACTCCACGGTGGGCGCATACGTCATCCGTGAACTGAACTCCCACGCATGGCCGGAGGTCTACTTCCCCGACTACGGCTGGGTACAATTCGAGCCGACCCCCGCCTACAACGCCTCGTCGCGCCCCGCCCACCCCCCAAACCCCAACCCCCCGGCCCCCCCCCAACCCACCCGCAACCCCCACCCCCCAACCACCCCCACCCCGCCCCCCGCCCCACACCC
>JBBSEE010000067.1:0-8641 GCA_038239995.1 Chloroflexia bacterium
AGGGTGGTGCCGTCCACGAAGTCCATCACCAGGTAGTAGTTGTCGCCCTCGGCGAAGAAGTTGACCACTTGGGTGAGGTAGGGGTGATTGAGCGACATCAGCAGGCGCACCTCGCTGCGGAAGGCGGCGGCGTTGTCCTCGCGCTCAGTGGGGTCGGTGACGCTGGTGAGGCTGATCTCCTTCAGCGCAAGGGTGACGGGCAGGCCGGGTACGGCGCGGGTGTCCTGCACCTTGTACACGCTGCCCGCGCCGCCTTGACCGAGCTTCGCCAGCACGGTGTAGCGGTGGCCGTCAAGTTGTTGTCCCAGAGTTAGTGGCATAGGCCTAGCGGAGTGATGAGTTTTGAGTTTTGAGTTTTGAGTTTTGAGTTTTGATAGGAGTTACGCATTTGTGTCTGGATTATGCCGGTTGACGTAGGGGCGAATCGCATACGCCCTGTCCAACTGCGTAACTCCTATATTAAGTGATAGCTGGTAATGTAGGGGTGGACGGTGCTTGTCCTATTTCAGTTCGTACAAATATACATCATCCGCGACGGCGTGCCATGCAACGTCGGGGCGCACATCGAACAGGCCGACATCGCCGTCCCAGAGGGCAGGTTGATAGAAGTGGTCAATATAGCGCAGGCGCGGGTTGGCGGCAAGGGTGTCGCGCACCTCCGGCCAGTACCGCCCGTAGCACCATTTCTCGGTGGGCGACCCGGACGGACAGGAACTGACTGCGATGTACTTGACCCCCCAACCCTTCAGCACGTCCAGCGCGGGGCTGGCGGGGAACTGGTTGAGGGTATCCTCGTTGCGTTGGTAGTCGTTAGGCATGAAGGTTTCGTAGCCGTAGGCGATAGGTTGAGCTTGATAGACACTCGCCCACATCGCGGGGCCATCGCGGGTGGCGCGGTCGAAGGGCAACATTGCCACCACTGCGCCGCTAGGTTGCTGGGCCAGCCACGTGTCGAGCGGCTGCGGCTGCACCCGACTGTAGCCCCAGGTGTAGGGTGTCGCCCAGAAATCGGCCAGCAGCAGCAGGGTGAGGGCGGCCACGATGGTGTAGCGATAGGGAGCGAGGTGGGGGCGGGCCAGTAGCCACGCCAGCCCCAGCGCAGCGATGATGTAGGCGGCGAATAGGACGATGACCCCGAACCGCGCCCATGCCCGTATCGAGCTAAACAGCGGCAGGTAATTATACAGCAACCGCCCCGGCAGCGGCATACGCAGGTCGCCACTGTGCAGACTGGGGATGAAACGGGATAGTTCGCCGCCCAAATCATACTCCAAGCCGAAGGACAAGAGCAAACCGAGGCCAGCCATCATCACGTACAGGCCGAAGGGGAAGCCCGCTGGTCGCCACTTGCGCCCCACCCATAGCCCGACCAGCAGCAACCCCCACATCACCGCCCCCGGCCAGAGGTTATACTCGGTGAGGTTCAGGTTGGCCGTGTGGCTGACCTTGAATATATTGCCCCATAGGGGGTGCAACTGGCTGGGGATGAAGTAGTCGGACAGCAACGCGCTGCTGCCGTTGGCCGCCTTCGCGCTGTAGGCAAGGCTGTTGCCCGCCCGCAACTGAAGGTAGGACAAGGCGAACGGCGCAACCAGCACGATGACCGCTCCGACGAAGGCGATGATGGGTTTGAGGTTTGAGGTTTGAGGTTTGAGGTTTGAGTTATTGGTGTTCTCTGTAGAGGCGTGATTTATCCCGCCCTGCTCCCCATCCATGATGGTGGCATTCGGCGTTGTAGGGGCGTGATTTATCCCGCCCGCTAGCCGCCGCGGAGTGCGGCGCAATTGCCACCAGCGGATGGGGAAGTACAAGGCGACAAATAGGCCGATGATGGCGGCATAGTACCATGCTTCCCAACAGCAGAGGGCGAAGAAGATGCCCGCTAGCAAGCCGTGCTGCCAGCGGCGAGTACGCAACATCTGCTCTAGGTAGAGGAAGGTGAAGGGCAGCCATTGCGTCCCCATCATCTGCAAGTGACCGAGCATATGGTTCAGCCGATAGGGGAGGAAGGCGTAGGCCAAGCCGATGAAAGCTGCAATCAATTTTGAATTTTGAATTATGAATGTTGAATTATAAGTTGGGGGTGTTGTGGAGGGGTCATTTATCACGCCCGGCGCATCACCAATCCAAAATCCAAAATCAAAAATCAAAAATCGTACCAATAGGTACATTCCCCAGCCACTGAGGACGAAGGAGGCGAACACTAGCAGGTTGTAGCTGACGATGGGGCCGAGGGTGGCGGTGATGGGGATGGTGAGCAGGGTGTTGGCAGGAGTGAGTTCCCCCTGCGCGAGATTGAAGCCGACCGGATAGTAGACGTTGGGATTGAAGACGAGGGATGCGCCGGGTGGGGGGGTACCGAAGGTGGCGTGGCTGACCCACCATATCTTGTACAGGAAGTTGAAGTTGTCCATCGGCCAGCCGGGTAGCTTGGAGCCGATGTAGGTGACGTAGGGCCACGTGAAGGCGATGGTGGCGGCAAGGTAGAAGCCGGGCACCACCAACAGACGGGCGAGACGATTGCGCCAGATGCGCCAGCCCCTGAGCCAGCCGACCGTGCGGGCGAGGGTGGCTTCCACCACGCGGCGGTTCAGGTAGATGGTGATGGGCAATAGTAGCAGCAGGGCCGCGCTCATCCAACCGAGCAGGTCGGTGAGTTTGACCGCCCATGTGACGGCGTAGAGCAGTGGCAACAGCCACGCGCCGAGGAACTGCACTTTGGACCATAGGAATAGGAAGTAACAGCAGAGCGCAATCAGTAGCCAGATAAGCAGCACCAGCAGTGGCGGCCAGACCAGCCCGAACAGGCTGGGGGCGGGCGTGACCCTCATCCCGTAGAAGATAGCCCCTAGCGGGCGGTAATCCTTGTCCGAGGGGAAGAAGGTGTGCTGGGGGCGGAGTTCGAGGGTTAGCTGGGGGAGGGGGCTGAAGTCGCGGTAGGTGAAGGTGTAGGTGATGGGGGCGTTGGTGGCGGTGATGGTGGCGGCGGGCTGACCATTGACCACGATGCTGATGGCGGTGGAGGCGAAGCCGGCGGGGCGGCTGCCGTCGAGGTAGAGGGTGATTTGCTGCGCGTCGCTGAGGCGCGGGGTGTTAATGCGCGACACCTCTTTGCTCCAGCGATACTCATGGGTGCCGCTGCGCTCGGTGGGGTAGAAGTTGCCCAGACCGGCCTGCGCCTTGCCTGCGCCTACATCTACGCTGCTGGGGACTTGCAGCCGCGCGACCAGCAGGGCGGTAGCCACGATCAGGTAGAGGAGCAGGCTGGCTGGCCCGACCCATGCAGGGGTTGCTTTGGTAGTAGGCGAGGCCGCGCTCATTTGATGCTGTCGAAATAGTTGGTGATGCCGAGGTAGTAAGCGTCGGCTAGCACTTGGTAGCCGCCGGGGGCGGTCTCCAACTGGTAGGCGTAATCGTTGGTGAGGAACAGCGGTTCGGCCAAGGCGCCGGGCATGGTCGAGGGTCGCTTGATGCGCCAGTTATGGGGGCCGAGCAGGTAGAGGTGGCCGCTGGGTTTGCCGAGGGTGCTGTCGGGGATGACCCCGCGCGTGGGTATCTGCCAGCCGTGCAGGGCGAAGGTCTGGCTGAGGGCGAGGCTGACGCTGCGGGCCAGCAGGTAGGAGGGAGCGGCTTGGGCGCAGGCGGGGCAATAGTAGACGGTACTCATATCGGTGGCGGGGGCGTAGGTGCGCGAATCGTGGTGGAGACTGAGCAGGATGTCGGCATGGGCGGCGTTGGCGATGTCCACCCGCGCTTGCAGGTCATCATCGGTGTCTATCACCCCATTGCCGTTGCGGTCGGTGGTGGGGACGTTCACGCCGGTGTCGGCGTTGCGGGTCATCACCACGATGTAACCGGCATCGCGCAGATTGGCGGCGAGCAGGCGGGCGACCGCAAGGTTAGCGGTCTTCTCGTACAGGTCAACCTTGCCCTGCTTGTTGACGTGCGCCCCGCCCGTCTCGCGCCCACCATGACCGGGGTCGAGGGCGACGATGTGGTGAGCGGGGGCGGGGTTATCGTAGTTGGCCGCGCTGGTGGTGGGCAGCAGCAATAGGCCGCACAGGGCGGCCAGCAGGGCGAAACTGGTCAGCTTGGCCTGCATCAGACCTCGAAGCGGAGGGCGAGCCGACCGAGGTTGATGGTGTCGCCGGGGACGATGGGCCGCTTCTCGTTGGCGTTGAGACGTTCGCGGTTGATGTAGGTGCCGTTGACCGAGCCGAGGTCTTCGAGGATATAGCCACCGCTAGCCTCGTGGCGAATGGCAGCGTGGCGGCGGGATACGCCCTTGTCCATGCCCCCAAACGGGGTAGTGTCAATATCGGGGAAGGAGTTGCTGACCGCGTCCTCACGGCCAATATAGACCAACTCGCGGGGCGGCAGGGGTATCTCCGAGCCGCTCTCCACCACCACGAGGTGGGGGCGGGGCTGGGCGGTCATCATCGGGGGCGGCACTTGGGCGGGAGCAGGCGTAGTGGGGACGGCGACCGGCGGGGTAGCAGGCGATGAAGCAGGCGTTACCGGGGCGGCCACCCCCGCGCTGACCGGGCTGGGCGGGGTGCCGACGAGGGACGCGCCGCAATTCTCGCAGAAAACTTCGCCGGGGATGTTGGCCGCGCCGCAGACGGGGCAAATCAGACCACCACCGGGGGCGGCGGGGGCGAGGTTGGGGACAGACACCGCGGGGCCAGCATTGGCCGGGGCAGCGACGGGGTTGGGCTGCGATGCTTGGTTGAGCGGTGCGCCGCACTGGTCGCAGAAGCGTGCGCCAGCGGGCTGCTGGCTGCCACAGTTGGGGCAGTTCATGGGCTATTACCCTCCTCTTACTCTCAGGTTGTCACACGAATGTTCCGCCCCATTATACCCGCAAGTGGGGGGCGCGTCAAACAATTTTGGATTTTAGATTTCAGATTTTGGATTTTAGGGGGACTTACCCCTATGGCGGTCATCCCCGACAATTTGGTAGGGGGGCAACAGGCTACCCCGCTCAATTACGTAGCTCCTAGACTTAGACAAGGGAAAATCACTCCTAAACATTAAAATTGCATAAAAGAAAAACTAAAAACAGGCGGGGCTGTCTAAAGTCTTGACAGGCCTAGATATGCGGGCTATACTTACTGAGGAAGCACGCGACATCCAACCATGAAGGAGCTAATGGTGGTGAATATACGGGTCAATTTGATAATGCGAAGCGCAGCCCTAGCCTTGCTGCTGGCAGCGTTGCTGTTCGTAGGGCGCAGCATCGCGGCGGACGATTTGAGCAGCACGCTGAAGCCGCTGTATACCCTTGTGCAGCAGACCGAGACGGCGGTCAAGGCCAATGACTTTAACGCGGCGAAGACCAGTTTCGACCAATTTCAGAACAAATGGTACGAGCTTGAGGATGCGGTGAAGGGGGTATCGCTAGCGCAATACAAGGACATCGAGGACAAGATGAGCGATGTGCGCGTCGCCATCAGCGCGAACAAGGCGGACGCAGCCTTGACTGCCCTGAGCGCGATTGATACCAACCTCGATGCCACCGTGCAACTGGCACAGGGCGGGGCGACGGCGACCACCGACAGCAACGCAACCGTACAGAGCCTCGTGGACAAGCTGAACGTAGCGCAGGCGGCAATGGGGAGACAGGATGCCCCCGCCGCTCTATCCGCGCTGGACGAGGCGCACAATAGCTGGTTCAGCGTGGAGAACGCAGTCAAGGGTCGCTCAGTTGACGCTTACCATCAGTTCGAGCAGGACTTGCCGCTGGCGCAAGGGGCGTTGCAGAAGACCCCGCCCGACTTCACCACGGCTGGCAAGCTGATTAGCGGCCTGAGCGCGACCCTGACCCCTATTGCCAGCAAGTCTGGTTCGCCCTACACCGCCTTCGACGCGGGCATCGTGCTGCTGCGCGAGGGATTCGAGGCGATACTGATTATCACCGCCCTCGTCGCCTTCGTGGTCAAGTCGGGCAACGCGGACAAGCGGGGCTGGATTTGGGCGGGCGGGGCGGTGGGCATTGCCGCCAGCATCCTTGCCGCTATCGCCCTGCAAGCCATCCTCGGCGCGGCCACCAGCGGGGCGAACGGGATGCTCATCGAGGGCATCGTGGGGCTGATTGCCGCAGCGATGTTGTTCTACGTCAGCTATTGGCTGCACTCCAAGTCCAGCATTACGGCATGGACGCACTACATCAAGAGCAAGAGCAACGCGGCGTTGGCGGGGGGCAGCCTGTTGTCGCTGGCCCTACTCGCCTTCCTGTCGGTGTTCCGTGAGGGGGCAGAGACGGCGATGTTCTACCTCGGCATGGCCGGTTCGATTAGTGCCAGCGACTTGCTGCTCGGCATCGGCGGGGGGTTGGCCGCGCTGGCCCTGATTGCCGTGCTGATGGTCAAGCTGGGGGTGCGTATCCCTATCCACACCTTCTTCCTAATTAGCAGTGCCCTAATTTACTACCTCGGCTTCAAGTTCGTGGGAACTAGCATCCTCGCCCTGCAAGGGGTGGGTTGGCTGCCCACCCACTCGCTTAGTTGGCTGCCCACTCTAGACTGGCTGGGCTTCTACCCGACCATCGAGGGGGTGGTGGTGCAAGGTGCGCTCATCGTCGCGGGCTTCATCGTCTGGCTCTACTCGCGGCGACACCAAGCGGCCATCGCCCAACAGATGCAGGCGGAGGCAAGGGCTTAATCAGATTAAAGGCTAAAGATGAAAGATTAAAGATGATGTTGGGGCGGGCTGCGGCCCGCCCTTGCGCTTGACCGCGCCGCTAATCTGCGATATACTGCGTGCAAATTGGCAAGGTACAGCCGCAAGGAGCGACGCAGCGATGATGGCGTTCGGGATGGAAGATGATTTGGCGACCACCGTGCAGGGGATGGAGTTCATCTCGTGGCTACGGGAGCAACACCCTGAGCTAGACATCTCCGCCAACGTGCCCACCGATAAGCTGCGCGACCTTGCCACCACTTTCTGCATTGCGAGGAGCTACCCTAATGCTACCCAATTTGCCGATGACCTGCTGCGCTGGTTGGGCGGGCGGGGCAGTAGCAAAGTGCTAGCTGAGTTGCAGCAGCTGGGGGTGGATGCCAAGAGCCGCAACAAAAACTCTCGGGCCGATGTTTCCCCCTTCGCCCGCTACAACAATGTCCCTTATCATGGCATTTTCCTCTTTCTCGCCGCCAGCGACTTCCCCGGCTTCATCCAAGACCATTGGGTGGACCTGAACTCGCTGACTGGCGACTTGCTTGATGTGTACTACTCCGCCGAGGATTTGGCGCGGCGGGTGAGTGCCTACGATACCCTAGAGCAGTTCCGCAGCCTGAAGGTTGATCGTACCGCCCTGCCTGCCCTGCTACTCTGGAAGGCAGAGTTGGTGGATTGCTGCGTCATCCCGCTTCAGAGCCTATCGCACGACGACATCATCACAGTGGTGGCCCTAATCGTGCAGCGGATTGACGAGGACAAGGAACTGGCCGAGATATACGTAGAAGCCAGTGCTAAGGTGCAGAGCATCAGCAACGCGAAGTTGCCACACATCGAGATGGGGCCGAACGGTAGCCTCGTCATCGTTGGCAACGTGACCGGCAACCGTGGCAACATCGCCATTGGCAGCCATATCAACGTCGGCGAAGCGATTAGCCCGAAGCAGCCGCGCCGCCGTGCCCCAAAATAATGTTGTGCTACCGTGTGACGATAGGTTATAATACGCTAATTACATTCTTGCTTTGCGGAGATCACACTATGACCGAACTTTTCGACATCCTCAATACTTCACGGGAGCAGATTATTGACACGTGGGCGGCCCAGTCGCCCGCTGCAGACACCTCGCCCGAAGCGGTGCGCGAAAACATGGCGCGGGGCTACGACAATATGGTCAGAGGGATGCGCGATTACGATGGCACTTCCCACCGCGAATATGTCGAGACCGTGGTCAAGCCCGTGCTGCGTCGCGGGGTGCCCATCGAGCGGGTGCGCGAGAACGGGATAGCATTGGAAGCACTGATTGGCGCGGAGATTGACCACCAAGTTAGCGACGCAACTGAACGCCAGCGGCTACATCAACAATTGTCGCGGCGGATGGGCAATGCGAGAGCGGTATGGGAGATGGTGGCAATTCAATTTCAGTTGGAACGGTCTAGCGGGGCGCAGGGTAAGGATAAATGACCGAAGCATACGACACCGCCGATAACCAGCAGATGCAGAGTTGGCTACGCGATACCGGCAAGCTGTTGCTAGCGGAGCGCAAGCGCACACGCAACCTGAGCGCGACTTTGGCCGAGCGCGAACGGCAGCAGCGTGAGCTAGAGAGCCGCAACTGGCTGCTGGAACAGACCGTCGCCGCCCTGAAGCAGGAGTTGCGCGAGGTCATCAACCTATACCAAAGTTGCCAGCAGGAATTGAGCGCGACGCGACATCAGCTAGCCGAGGAGCGGCAGGCGCGGCAGCAGCTTATGCTGGTGGAGCGAGCCGACCGCCCCCAGCCCGCCCCCCAACCTAACCCGTCGCCGCTTGCCCCCCGCGTGCGCCCCGCCAATCAGCATACTCCCGCCCCCGGTCAAGAAGTTGGCCTCTCCCGACTACGCGGCGTGGATGCACCCGAACGTCGCCGATTACCCCGCGCATGAACGCCCCCCCGAAAATCCCCCACCTGCGTGCCACCATCCCC
>JBBSEE010000068.1:0-8622 GCA_038239995.1 Chloroflexia bacterium
AGGCGCAGGCTGTAGCTGACCGTCATTGTCTGCGCGGTGGGGGTAATCGCTACCTGCACGTCGGGCAACGCGCCCCCCGCGGCGCGGGGCGGGCGGCGGTCTATCATCGTATCGGTAGCCGGGGGTGAATAGTTGTACTCGTCGCCCGCGTCGCCACCGTCCACTAGCCGATTGCCGCGCGTCACCAGCAGCTTGCCGCTGGCTGCGTCATGCACCTCTAGCCAGCCGCTACGCTGGTCCACGTTGACACTATAGAACTCGTTGGCAATAGTATGGGTCATCGCCTCGCGCCACGCCTGACGCAGCGACTGCTGACCGAGTTGCTGCACCACACGGCGGACGCGGCGGCCACGCGGTAGGGCGTTGACGATGTAGGCGAGGCGGGGGGGCAGGTTGGAGCTACGCGCCGCCTCCCGCTTCAGCGTGCCGGGCATCGGCAGCAGGGTGGCGGGCGCGGGTGGCATATTGTGCCCCGGCGCGGCCACCTCCTCGCGCACGATATGTGGGGGGCGGCTAGCCTGACCACCGGGGCGCAGCAGGTAGGTGCGATAGCCGAATGCGGGCAGGTCGGCGACGAACTGGATGGTGGCCTCGGCTGGCTTGTGGGCGCGGATGTGAAAGCTGGTCGCCTCGCCTGCGGCCAGCAAGGCATCGAGCAGCCGCGCCGCCGCCTCCACCGCCGCCAAGTTGGGTACGCCCACCTCGCTGGCAAGGATGTCCACGTTATACCGCCCCGCCGTCTCATCAGCCTGCACGGTCGCCTCGCTGATAATCATGTTCGCCACCTTGCCATCGGCAGCGATTGCCAATGCCCCCATCGCCTGCTCCGGGCTGGCCTCCATGCTGAGTAGCTCCTCCTCGGCAAGGGCGAGCAGGGTGTAGGGCAACTCGCCGCCCCCCTCGTCGTGCAAGGTGAAGTCCTGCATCGGCTGGGGCAAGGCAAGGGGCAGAGTGGTGGTCACACTCTCGCGCCGCGCGGTGGCCTGATTGTAGACGATGAGGGCCAGACCATCCTCGCCCAGCCGCCCGCTATCCACGTAGTCGGCAAGGGTGCTGAGGCTGAGGTCGGCAACCTCGTTGCCCACCTGCATCGCGGCGGCGAAGCGGGTTCGCATCTCCTCATGCACCTCGTCCACCCCGCAGCCGCAAATCGAATCGTGGGGCTGGCATTGCAGCAGGTACTTCCACGCGAGGCGGGTGAGGGCGTGGTTGCGGCTGAGGCGGTCGTCTATCTCGGAGGGATATGTGGCCGCATCGCTATCGCGCGGGGTGGGTGGATAGTGACGCAGGATGGCCCATTGCCACGCGGCCAGCGGTTCGGCGGCGCGTTCGAGGATGGCTTGGGCGCGGGCGTTGGCCTGCTTAATCCACATTCGCGCCGATAGCACCCCCGGCAGGATGTGGCTGCGTCGCGACCAGCGGAACTCGCCCACATGGGTGGGGAAAGCGGCGGGGTAGCTGCCATTCACCCCCAACGCGGTCCGCGCCCCGCCGATTAGCTGGGCCAGCGTGCCGAGGCGGAGGCGCATCCCCTCACCCTGCGCCTCGCGCTCCAGCCCGCGTAGGATGGCGGGGGTGGCGGGGGCAGGCTCCACATGGTCGTTGCCGTTCATCATCAGCATCAGCGGGGTGCTGAGTTGCGGGGTCATGGTTTGGCGCAGGCTGGCAAGTTGGGCGCGGGCAGCGGCGGGGGAGAAGGAGAAGGGGCGGGCGTTGCAGTAGCCGTAGGGCATGAAGATAGTGAAAACCGCCGAGCCGTCTGGGGCTTGCCAGCGGAACTCGGTATGGGTCACATCGTCGCTTGCGCCGCGCCAGAACACCGCGCTGTCCATCCCGAAGCCGCGCAGTATCTGGGGCATCTGGCTGATTTGGCCGAAGGGGTCGGGGATGTAGCCCACCTTCATCACCGCCCCGAACTGCTGGGCGATGCGGTGGCCGCGCAGCAGATTACGCACCAGCGCCTCGCCGCTGACCAAGAACTCGTCGGGCTGCACGTACCATGGCCCCACCAACAGCCGCTCCCCGCCAATGTAGCGGCGCAATACGGCCTCCCGCTCCGGCCTGACCTCTAGGTAATCCTCCAACACCACCGTCTGACCGTCGAGCATGAAGTAGGTATAGGTAGCATCCGCCTGCATGGTGCGTAGCACGCGGTCGAGCATCCGTACCAAACGGGCGCGGAATAGCTGGAAGGGCAGATACCACTCCCTATCCCAGTGCGAGTGGGAGACGAACACGAGTTCCAGCGGGGCGGGGGGGGCAAGCGGTTCGGTCATGGCGCGGCTCCAATAGAGCAGAGATTGATGCTGCCATATTACCAGATTCGCCCTCACCTTGCCAGAAAAGGAGCTACGCGGTTGCGGGTGGATTTATGCTGGTTGACGTAGGGGCGAATCGCATACGCCCTGCCCCCAACTGCGTAACTCCTACAGAATACGGTGGTATAATACCTGCAACATCATAGGGCAAACTTGCCGCCGCCATATATTAGGAGGAGACCGATGAGCAGAACCGACTTTATGGTCGAGCCAGACACCAAGTTGAAGCTGAAGCGGATTGACCCCGCCGCCACTGCGGGAGTGAAAGAGGGAGTGCAGACCGATGCGAAGATGGCCGCCGATGTCCACGACATTGGCCGCATCCAAGAGTTGCTCTACGTCGCCAACGACCGCGCCCTGCTTATCGTGCTGCAAGGAATGGACACGTCGGGCAAGGACGGCACCATCAAGCACGTGTTCACCGACCTCAACCCGATGGGCTGTCGAGTGGTCAGCTTCAAGGTGCCCAGCGCGGAGGAGGCGGCCCACGACTACCTGTGGCGAGTGCATCAGGCCTGCCCGCGCTTCGGCGAAATCGTCATCTTCAACCGTTCGCACTACGAGTCGGTGCTGGTCGAGCGGGTGCTGAACCTCGTGCCCGAAGCGGTGTGGCGCAAGCGGTATGAGCAAATCAACCAGTTCGAGGCGATGCTGGCGGCGGAGGGCACGATTATCCTCAAGTTCTTCCTATATATCTCCCAGCCGGAGCAGCAGCAGCGGCTGGAGCAGCGCATCGCCGAACCGAGCAAGCGGTGGAAAGTGGCGGTGGACGATTGGCAGAACCGCGCCCGCTGGGACGATTATATGGCCGCCTACGAGGAGATGCTGAACCGCACCTCTACCAAGGTCGCACCGTGGTACGTCATCCCCGCCGACCATAAGTGGTATCGCAACTACGTGGTGGCCGACATTATAGACGATGCCCTGCGCGGCTACCGCGCCGATTGGGAGGCGGCGATTGCGCGGCGGGGTGAGCAGAACCTTGCCGCGCTGGCAGCATCGGGCGCACACAAGGCTTGACCAGCCACCCCCCATTCTGCTACAATCTGCGCGGGCATAGATGAACCACTACATGAGGAGGAAAGCAAATCAGGATGATACGCAAGAGCAACCTGCTGCTGTTGGTCGCGCTCTGCCTGTTGTTGAGCGCGTGCAACACCGAGGGGATGAACGTGGGTGTCCCCACCGTCACTACCGGGGCGACGGGTCGCGTCACCTCCGCCCTGCTAGACACTCAGACCAGTAGCGTAATCGTCATCGAGGGGCTGAAGGATAGCTACAAACCGGGCGAGACCGCCAGCTTCGATGTAGCCTTCGTCAACCGCTATACCGGCACCTACACAGTGGACTACAAGGTGCGGCTGATGTACCAAGACCAGAACCAACCCCGCGACCTCGCCTATGGCACTAGCGGCACAATCGTGATATACGAGGCGCAGACCCAGCGTATCCCCCAGCAAATCGCGATGCCCACCGACCTCGCGGCGGGCAGCTACAACGTCAACGTCTTCCTCGCTAAGGTGACAAAGAGCGGGGGGGACATCGCCACCGACATCAACCTCAACCAACCCATCAGCGTCGCGCCGTGAACCCGCCCGACCGCATCATCCTCAGCGGGCTACGCTTCTACGGCTATCATGGGGTGCTGCCAGAAGAAGCCGCGCGGGGGCAGGAGTTCGCCCTCGACCTCAGCCTAGAGACCGACCTTAGCGCGGCGGGGCGCAGCGATGACCTCGCCGATACGGTCAGCTACGCGGAAGTGTTCACGCTGGCGCAGGGCATCGTCGAAGGTGAACGCTACAACCTGCTGGAAGCGTTGGCCCAGCGTCTGGTGGCGGCGATATTGCAGGCCTACCCGCCGATTAGCGCGGTCACAGTGCGGCTCACCAAACCGAACGCGCCCATCCCCGATTTGGCGGGCGGGCGCGTCGGCGTAGAGATTAGGCGTGAGCGGTAGGTTTAGCGCAAGGTTAGCTACCAAAGCGGTTAATCACCGACGGGGCATAGACGATAATCACCCTGATAATCAGCCCCGACCAGAACATCAGTCATAGGCTGCGCCGCGCGGCATCGGATAGGGTGGAGCCGCTGACCGCCCCGAACAGCAAGGCCAGCGCGGCAAGGATACCGATACCAATGACCACGCTGCCTGCCAGCGACAGTAGGGTGTCGTTGCCCCCGCTCCACAGCAAGATTAGCCCCACCAGCAGTTCGGAATAGAAGATAATCGCCATCGCGGTGCGTCGCTCCGCCACCATCGGGAAGTCGAACAGGGCGGCTACCAGCGCGACTATCGCAGAGATGACCCTCACCCCGATAATCACCGCGCCGAGGGTAGAGAGCATCGCGCTATTGCCCTCGCGGGCGAAGATGAGCAGCAGCAACGCGCCCGCCACCAGCCCCGCCTCCAATATGGTTAACAGGGTATTATCGTTGGTCGCCTCATAGCGGTTGATGGCCCGACTAATCGCCGAGCGGCGCACCTCACCTACCGCGCCGGTATTGGCGGCCACCTCGTATTTGCGGATGGTACGGAGCATCAAGGCCACCGCCGCCACAATGCTGATACCGATGAGCGCAATGCCGGTTGCGGACAAAATGGGCATGACTTTTCACCTCTTCCAGTTTATTGAACCTCTGGTCTACATACAGCATAAAGCGTACCAAACAAAAGCACAAAGCGCGGGGCTAAAAAAGCCCCCAGCGGGGGTTGATAAACTAAGCCCCCAGCGGGGATTGATAAACTAAGCCCCCAGCGGGGGTTGGGGGGAGAAATACTGACTAACTGTTTGGCCCGGCGACGAAAAGCAGCCAACGAATGTGTAAAAACGAATAAACGAATGGGACAACGTAGGGGCGCAGATTTATCGCGCCCGCTGGCCCCGCATCTATGTTCGTCGTCACTACGCCGCTGGCCTAGCATTATCGTCGTCCGCTTGTCCGCTTTCGAGTCCGCTGGCTGACCCGCCCGCCCCGCAACCCCGCCCATCGTCACTAAGCCGCCTTCCCCGCCCTATAGTTGTCCGCTTGTCCGCTTTCGAGTCCGCTGGCTGCTTTTCATGTCCGACAAGCGTAATGGCACTTCGGCATTTCTCCCCCAACCCCCGCTGGGGGCTTAGGTTGGTGGCGGGGCAGCTTTTCTCCCCCCAACCCCCGCTGGGGGCTTAGGTTGGTGGTGGGGCGGCTTTTCTTCCCCAAACCCCTGTGCGGGCTGGCTAGGTCTCTAAAATCGTATTGTCCACCTTCTGGTCAATCGCCCCGCTGCCAGTAGTGACGGGGACACGGATACAGGCGGCGAAGTGGCCGGGGGTCTTCTCCTCCAGCGGAGGCACGATTTCCGCGCACTCCTTGATGGCGATAGGGCAGCGGGTGTGGAAGCGGCAGCCACTGGGCGGGTTAATCGGGCTAGGCACATCACCTTCGAGGATGATGCGCTTGCGTTGGCGTTCCAGCACGGGGTCGGCAATCGGCACCGCGGAAAGCAAGGCTTGGGTGTAGGGGTGTAGCGGGTTGCGGTATAGCTCCACGCGGTCGGCGATTTCCATCACCTTGCCGAGGTACATCACCGCGATCCGGTCGGAGATGTGGCGCACCACGCTGAGGTCGTGGGCGATGAACAGGTAGGTCAGCCCGAACTTCTGCTGCAAGTCCTGTAGCAGGTTGATGATTTGGGCCTGAATCGAAACGTCCAGCGCGGAGATGGGTTCGTCGGCCACGATGAAGCTAGGCTGCACCGCGAGGGAGCGGGCGATGCCGATGCGCTGCCGCTGCCCGCCGCTGAACTCGTGGGGGTAGCGATTGGCGAACGCGGGGTTGAGGCCCACCGTGGCGAGCAACTCTTGCACCCGCTGCTGCCGCTCCCTGCCGCTGGGGTAGAGGTTATGCACCCGCATCGGTTCGCTGATGATGTCGTTCACGGTCATACGCGGGTTGAGGCTAGCGTAGGGGTCTTGGAAAATCATCTGCATCTTCCGCCGCATCTTCCGCATCTGTTCGCCGCTCAGGGTGGTGAGGTCGCGACCCTCGAAGTAGACGTGACCGGCGGTCGGCCTGTACAGTTGCAGGATGGCGCGTCCGGTGGTACTCTTGCCGCAGCCGCTCTCGCCCACCAGCCCCAACGTCTCGCCCGGCCTGATCTCGAACCCTACCCCATCTACGGCATGAACTTGGCCTATCTGCCGCTGAATCACCAGCCCGCTCGTAATCGGGAAGTACATCTTCAGGTCTTCGACCCGCAGCAAGGCTTGGCCCGCCCCCTCGGTCTTGACCGGCAGGGGGGTCTTGGTTGCCCGCGCAATCGTGTCCAGCACCTGCTGCTCGGCGGCGGCGCGTTTGGCCGCCTCCACCGCCAACTCGCGGGCTAGCGCGGCCTCGATGTCCTCGTTACTGGGTGCATCGGGGTTAGTGGGTGGTGATGTGGGTGGGTTCTGCTCCGACATGGCTCTCTCCCAAACAGGGCGATGATATACCCTTACATATTACGTGGCCCTAACCGGCGGCGACCCCGGCCTCTTCGACGATGGCCTCGTGCGGCTTGGCCTCTCGCACATCCACCCAACAGGCGACGCTATGATTAGGGGCGACTGGGCGGAGCAAGGGCCGCTCCTTCAGTGACTCGTCCACCGCATAGGCGCAGCGGGGGGCGAAGGGGCAGCCGGGGGGCATATTCACAAGGTCGGGGGGTAGGCCGCCGATGGGGATGAGGCGGGAGCGGCGGTCGGAGTCGAGGCGCGGCACGCTGCGGAGCAGGCCGAGGGTATAGGGGTGGCGAGGGTCGTGATAGAGGTCGGCGGCGGGCGCGTCCTCGACGATATGGCCCGCGTACATCACGATGATACGGTCCGCCATCCCCGCCACTACACCGAGGTCGTGGGTGATGAGGATGACAGCCATGTGAAACTCGTCACGCAGCCGCGCAATCAGTTCCAGTATCTGTGCCTGTATGGTCACGTCCAGCGCAGTGGTCGGCTCATCGGCAATCAGCAGCTTGGGGTTGCAGGACAGAGCCATGGCAATCATCACCCGCTGGCGCATCCCGCCGCTGAACTGGTGGGGATAGTCGCCCAGCCGTTTGGTGGGTGATGGGATGCCCACGAGGGCGAGCAGTTCGCTCACGCGCACGAGGGCGGCGCGGGTGCCGAGCTTGAGGTGCAGCTCCACCGCTTCGCTAATCTGCCGCCCGATGGTCAGCACCGGATTGAGCGAGGTCATCGGGTCTTGGAATATCATCGCGATTTCCTTGCCCCGTATCGCCCGCATCTCCGCGTCGCTCACCGTCCGCAAGTCCCGCCCCTCGAACATCAGCTTGCCGTCCACAATCTTGCCGGGCGGGCTAATCAGCCGCATGATGGACATCGAGGTTACGCTCTTGCCGCAGCCGCTCTCGCCCACTATTCCCAGCGTCTCGCCCGGCAGCAGGTCGAAGGACACATCATCTACCGCCTTCACCACCCCATCGGGGGTGAAGAACTGGGTCTTGAGATTCTGTACCGATAGCAGTGGGGTGACATCCTTAGTCTGGTCAGTCATCGAAGCTCCGAGTGGGGGATGGTAGAAGGTAGAAGGTAGAATCAAGAATGAAAAACTGGGAGGTTACACTTCATTCTACCTTCTACCTTCTACCTTCTTCATTTTCTAGTACGCGGGTCGAGCGCATCACGCAGGCCGTCGCCGAAGAAGTTGAAGGCGAACAATATCAGCGAAATCGCAATGCTGGGGAAAATGACAAGGGTAGGGATGGTACGGATATAATCCTTGCCCTCGGCCACCATTGAACCCCAACTGGGCAACGGTATAGGGGTGCCAATGTTCAGGAAGCTGAGAAACGCCTCGGTCAAAATCGCAAAGGGGATGCCGAAGGTGACGGAGACGATCACCGGACTCAGCACGTTGGGCAGGATGTGGCGGAAGATGATGCTGGGGTTGGTGGTGCCACTCGCCCGCGCCGCCTCCACAAACTCCTTCTCGCGCACCGACAGCACTTGGCTACGCACCAGTCGGGCCATAGGCGGCCAGAAGGTGAGGCCAATCGCCAGCAGCACGTTGAGGAACGATTGCCCAAACACCGCTAGCACCACAATCGCGAACAGGATGGTGGGAAAGGCGTACATCACGTCGGTGATACGCATCAGGATGAAGTCCACCCACTTGCCGTAATAACCGGCAATCAGTCCTAGCGGCAGGCCAATCAGCAGGATAAGCACTTGGCTGACCAAACCGATAGTCAAGGATATTTGCGCCCCGTAGACCACGCGGCTGAAGATGTCGCGGCCATAGTTGTCGGTGCCGAACCAGAAGTGGGAGG
>JBBSEE010000069.1:0-8620 GCA_038239995.1 Chloroflexia bacterium
CGGTAGTATTGAGGCTGGGGGGATGAGGGTGATGCAACACTGATGGCGGCGACGCTGGTGAGCAGCAAGGTGGCGATGAGTATTGCGCTTATCAGGGGCTGATGGGGCATGGGATGCTGACCTTTTCAATTTACAGCCTAAGCAAAAGCTGCTTGGGGGTAACGACCTCGATACCGAGTTTTGGGCTACAGATGAAGTCCCTTGTGTTGAAGGTAACAAGTAGGGTAAGATGCTCTTCATAGGCGCATACAAGCTGGAGATTATCCTCAAAATCGTTACAAGCTAGGTTCTCACTCATCAGAGTTTTTACCATGTCTATATCTTCAGCGAGTGTGTTGCAGATGGAGAGCATACCAAGCTCCGTACCGCGAAGAATGATGTCATAGGCATCACGCCTTGCTCTCGTTTCCGCGGTATGCCAGTCTGCGCCCTGTCGTCGCCACTTTTGTTTGTATTCATTCTCAGCCAAACTGTAGATAGTGGTCAGGGAGAACACTGCCAGATAACCAGCGATGCGTTTATCCTTTACCGCTTGCCAAAGTTGCTTCGCTACCTCCGCTTGTTCGATTTCGTCGCGCTGGGCCGCCTTTGGGGGAGTAATAACTGCTCTGTATAGCACGTTCGTATCAAAGAAGACATCAAGCACGTGGATTATTCCTCCTCGTTGTAGGTGGCTAGAAACTGCTTAATCTCCTCAGCGGTAAGTTCAGGTTAGGGTAGGTCGGCGCGAACTAGTTGTCTACTTCTATTCCGCTCTGGGGTAATAAGCGACATAATCTCATCTCTTATTCTCATCGCTTCCTCGGATGTACCCGGCTCCCGCAGTGACAGCAATAGCAATCTGCCGCCTAGCCCCCGCCGCTCGACACGTGGTATCTTCACCTCCGCCGCTTGTACCAGCCGCTTGACGGCGGCCAACCGCGCGACTACTTCCGCCTCGGTGCGCGGCTCAGGGGCGGCGTTGACGATACGGAGGGCTTCGTCTACCACCGCGCTGGTGCTGGTCGGTACCGCCCCGTTACTAGCCTCTTGACCGTTAGGGTAGCCGTTTGTGTAGCCGTTGTTGCTAGTCTCACTCTCCGTCCTCACTTTGGTGTCGCTCATCGGTTTGCTCCCCTCACTCTAATTTAACCAATAGGTGTTGGTCAGGGCGTATGCGATTCGCCCCTACATCAACAGGCACAAATCCACCTGCTCCTGCGTAGCACCCACCTAATTATAGCATAAAACCGCTAGTAATCTTCATTCTTCATCCCCACCCTCGCGGCGCAGGGCGGGCTGGGGCAGGGGCGGGGACTTGGCTTCGGCCTGCTTGCCGCGCAGCCGCCGCCCGCTAGGAAGCTCGAAGAACTGGTCGCCGGGAGCGATGTCGAACTCGTAGTCCTGCTCCTGCCATGTGCAGAGTAGGCGATAGTGGCGATTGGCTTGCGCGTGGATGACCCGCTTGCCGTCCATCGCGGCAGAGCAGCGTAGGGTGGTTTCGCAGTCGGCATCGAAGGGGAGGTTGACCACACCATGCGGTTCGGGCAGGCGAATGTCCCATGTGACCGTATTGTTCAGGGCGCAGGAGTCAATCCCGAACACGTTCTCGATGAGCATGGCAATTGGCCCTAGCCCCGACCAGCCCACGAACTTGGGGCGACTGAGGTTGCCCCGCGCCGGTAGGTCGGGGGCATAGTTCTCCCAGATGGTCTGGGTGTCGCGGTAGACTTGGGTGATGTTATCAAGGTGATTGAGGGCGATTTCGTGGGCCAGCTTGCGGTAGCCGTGTTCCACCAGCCCGCGCACCACCATGTAGTTGGTCGGTGCCCACACCCCCCCCAGCCAGTACGCGCCAGTGGGGGTATAGCCGCTGGCATCGGCGGCAAGGGAGGGGACGCGATGCAGCCGCTTGAAGCTGTGGGGGTCTTCGAGGTGGGCGACGAAGCGGGCGATGCGGTCTTCAGGCACGAGGTCGGCAAGCAGCGTCCAGTAGGAGGTGATTGCCTTGTTCGACCCCAGCTTGCCGTCGGGGGGGCGGTCGTAGTAGAAGCCGCTCTCCTCATCCCAGAACTTCTCGTTGATCAGGGCGCGGAGGCGGGCGTACTCCTCGCGCAACTCGGCGGCCTCGGCGTGGTGGCTGCATAGCTCGCCGATGTTCGCCAGCATCTTCGCGTCCAACGCCTGCTGTGCGGTGGCATCCGCCCACGACCAGTATTGGTGATAATGCTCCGAATCTGGCACCCGCGCTGAGTTGTCCAGCCCGCTGGCCCAGCCGGTCGCCCAATACGTCCCGTCCGGCCATGCGCGGTAACGGCGATACCAGAGGTGATAGGCGTAGAGGGGGGCGAACACCTTCTGCAAGCGTTCCTTGTCGCCGAAGCGCAGATAGTGCAGCCATTCCACCCACGACATGATGTTGGGGCCGGTCGAGTCGGGGTCGTTCTCGGCGTAGACATCGCTGCCGTCCACTTCGATAATCTGGCGGCAGATGTAGCCGTCAGGGTGCTGCTTGGCGTAGAAGTTGTCCAGCGTGCGAATGGCAGGAAAGAGGCGATGCCCGTATTGGCAGAAGATGGTGATGAAGGCACTGTCCCACATGAATAGGTGGCTATTGAAGGCGGTCTCCACGAAGTCGGCGATGAACTTGCTCTCGCGGTTGGGGCGGATGAAGTTGCCGAAGGCCACCTCCCACGCATAGTAATAGAGGCGAATCACGCTGTCATGCCCCTGCCAGAGGGGTTGGGGCAGATGCTGCTTGTCCTCGTAGAAGTAGGGGACGGGGTTGCGGACGTAGGTATCGCGCAGGAAGGCGTTGGCCTGCACCCAAGGGCCAATTTCGGGCGGCACATAGCGGTCACGGTGGTACATGGACGAACCTCCTTGTTGGGTCTGCCTTGATATGATAACCCCAAAAGGCGATTGGCGCAAGCGTGGCGTTGCAATTTTCGCGCCCATATGTTATAATAGGCCGTCAGCACGGGGGTGTAGCTCAGCTGGGAGAGCGCTACAATCGCACTGTAGAGGTCAAGGGTTCGAATCCCTTCACCTCCACCCGACTGGATAGAGATGAGGCGGAGAGCAATGCGCTCCCCGCCTTTTTCGTGCTGCTCACACACCTAGCAAACTGGCAGCTCATCATCTGGGGGTCAACCCCCAGACCCCCGCGAGTCTACCCTCCTTTCGTTGCCACGAAGCGGGCAGGGAGATTATATATCCAGCACAATCTTGCCGAACAGTTCACCCGCTTCCATCAACCGATGCGCGGTGGCGGCTTCGGACAGGGGTAGCACGGTGTGGATGATTGGTTGGAGCCGCTGGGCGGTGTAGAAGTCGAGCATCGCGGCGAACTCGGTGGCATTGCCCATCATGGTGCCGAGGATGGATAGCTGCTTGCTGAACACGCTGCGGATGTCCACCTCAGCGGTCGGCCCGCTGGTCACGCCGAACACCACGATGCGCCCGCCGCGACTGGCGGCCTTAATCGCCCCCGGCCACGTTTGCTGCCCCACACTGTCGATCACCAATGGCACGCCCTGCCCGTCGCTGAGGCGATTAACCTCCGCCACCCAGTCGCTGGTGCGATAATTGATGCCCACCTCCGCGCCCAACTCCCGCGCCTGTGCCAACTTGTCATCACTGCTTGAGGTTATCCACACCTTCGCGCCCAACGCCTTGCCTATCTGTATCAGGAAGGTAGCGACCCCGCCCGTGCCGAGTATCAGCATGGTCTCGCCCGCTTGAAGCCGCCCGCGCGTGACCAACGCCCGCCACGCGGTCAGCCCCGCCAGCGGCAGGGCGGCGCACTCTTGCCACGACCGGTTAGCGGGGCGAGGGAAGACTGCGTCGGCGGGCAGCTTGATGAGCGCGGCGTAGGTGCCGTCATCCGGCACGCCGAGGATGCGCCAACCGGGGGGCGGGGCTGCATCACCACTGGGCCAGCCGAGCGAGGGGTTGATAATCACCTCATCGCCCACCCGCCAGTTGCTCACCCCTTCGCCTACCGCGGCGATAATCCCCGCCCCATCGCTGCCCAGTATCGCCGGGGTGCGGGTGGTGGGGGCGATGCGGCTCCAGATGTCGCGGTGGTTGAGGGCCGCCGCCTTGAGTTGGACGATGACCTCAGCGGCTTGCGGCTGGGGGTCGGGGTAATCGCGGTAGACTAGCTGCTCCGCGCCGCCCGGCTGCTCTAGCACCACTGCTTTCATCGCTATGCTTCATCCATTTCGCTGAGGGCTTGGGGCGGGCGGGCATCGCGAGCGTTGCGAACCAGCCCGCCCTCATCCTGCCGCTGGCTGGGGGTGGGTTGCCGCCGCTTACGCTGCTGGACCAGCCGTTGCTCCATCTGCTCCAACTGCCAGATGAGGTGCTGCTCGTACAAGTCCTCGGCTTGCTCCACCTGAAACTCATCGCGCTGCCGCAGCGATTCGATTTGGCCGGGGATGAGGGCAAAGTCGCCCTCGACGGCGCGGAGGCGGTCATCAATCTGCTGTAGACGGGCGAAGATGCGCTCGGCCCGCTGGTCGCCCACCTGCCGAATGTCCGCCGCATCGGCCTCCAGTTGCAGGCGCACCGTCTCGATGCGCTCTTGCTGGGCAAGGTAGCGTTCGCTGTGGTCACGCCCCATCCGCTCTAGCAGGTCTTCCAGCTTGTTGTACTCGGCGTGAACCGTGGTGAGGCTGCCCGCCAGCGCGTCAATCTCCTCGACGAACCGCTTGCGGGTCTCCTCTAGCTGGCTGGTGCGAGCCACCACGCTACCAATGTCGTTACGCGCCGCCTCTAGACTCTGCTGCAACTCGATGTCCTGTCGTCGCAGGCGTTGCTCCTCGATGCGCTGCCCCTCCATTACCCGCACCACCTCTTGCCGATTCTCGGTAATCGCGTTGTTCGCCTCGCGCAGGGCATCGCCAAGCTGACGTTGCTGCTCGTTGACCACGCTCAGTTGCGAGGTTATCTCCCGCATCTGTTGGGCGATGGTCTCCACCTGCTGGGTGCTGACCGTGTTCTGGCTCTGATTCTGGCGGTAGCGTTCCAACACTTCGGTTAGCTGCGCCCGCATCTCCTTCAGCGGCTTGAGCGGCTCCTCGACTCGCGCTTCCAGTTCGGTCATCAGCTTGCGGGTGCGCTGTTCCTCGATTTGGCGCACTTGCAGGGTCTGCATGATGTCTTGGTTTTGCTTGTCGAGGCTCATCTGCAACTGGGCGACGCGGCTCTCGCTCTGCTTCAGCGCGTCTTCCAGCCATTGCTGGCGGGCTTGCCCCTCGCGCAAGAGGCGGCGCAATTCGTCGAGCTGCTGCTGCACGTTGAACAACTGAGCCTCGTCCCGCTTGCGCCGCTCGTCGTCGCGCACGTTCGATATAATGTCCGGCATCCGGTTCGCTCCTTTGATGATTGGACGAGTGCCACCCGCCCCTACGTGGTCACATGGTGGGGCGAACCTTCGTTCACCCTGATAGCATCTACAATCTTCAATCTACAACCTTCAATCTCCTACCATCCGTGTATGCGTTTAATCGTGGTCAGCAATGGGTCAATGTTGGCTGCCTCGTCCGACCACACAGGTATGAACTTCTCATCTTCGATATAGTGTTCCTCGGCGACCGCTTTGGGTAGACCGCGACCATCAAGCGCAAGCAGGGTGGCGGTTACACTGTCGCTCAATGCGGCGAGGTTGTAGCCCCCTTCTAGCAGGGTCAAGAGCTTGCCACCGCTATATTGCGCCGCGATTTCGCGCACGATGCTGGTCATCTGGTGGTAGCCGCTGGCGGTCAGCCGCATATAGGCAATCGGGTCGCGATGATGTGCGTCATATCCCGCAGAGATAATCACCAGTTGCGGCTGATAGCGGTCAGCGGTGGGCTGCAATATCTCGCGTAGGGCTTGCAAGTAGCCGTCGTCGCCCACCCCGTGCGGCAAGGGCACATTGATGGTGTAGCCCCGGCCCGCCCCGCTGCCCCGCTCGTCCGCCCCACCGCTGCCGGGATAGAAGGGATATTCGTGGATACTGAAGTATAGCACGCGCGGATCACGGTAGAAGATGTCCTGCGTGCCGTTGCCATGATGCACGTCCCAGTCCACAATCAGCACCCGCTCCAGCCCATATTGCGCGAGGGCGTGGGCGGCGGCGACGGCGGCGTTGTTGAAGATGCAGAACCCACCCGCGTGGTTGGCATTGGCGTGGTGGCCGGGGGGACGGACGAGGGCGAACGCACTCTGTCGCTCCCCCCGCATCAGCAGGTCAACCCCCATCACCGCCGCCCCCGCCGCCCGCACCGCTGCCGCCCACGAGCGAGGGGAGATGACCGTATCAATATCCATCCACCGCCCCCCCGCCGCCGCAATACCACGCACCTGCTGCACATAATCAGAGTGGTGGACACGCTCTAGTTGGGCGATAGTAGCATCCGGGGGGGTGAGGTAGTCGCCTTCCTCGGCCAAGCCGTAGCGGGCCAGCGTGTCGCGTATCGCGGTCAGCCGTGCCGCTTGCTCCACGTGCGCCCCGCCGGTATCGTGTTCGAGGTACACGGGGTCGTATATCAAGGCGGTTGCCAGCTTGCTCATGTTTCGCAGTATATGACAAGCGGGGCGGGGGTGTCAACCGGCTTTGAGGTTTGAGGTTTGAGTAAGTACTGAGTGATGAATGTAGGGGCGGGTGGCACTCGCCCGCCGATATAGCCAACGAATGCGTAAAAACGAATAAACGAATATAGAGGCGCATGGCATCCTGCCCTTTCAGCGCAACATTGCTTATGCTATAATGGGGCAATGAGCGCAAACTCAAACCTCAAACCTCAAACCTCAAACCTGCGAATCGCCTACCTTGCCTATCCACTCGACCTCGACCTACAGGCGGCGAACAGCGTGCAGACGTGGCATACCGCCCGCGAGTTGCGTCGCCTCGCCCCCCGCACGCTGGTGATGGTGCCGAAGCTGCCGGGGCAGAGCAGCCGCTACGACGAGGTGGGGGCGACCTACCTGCCGCGCGTGCCGGTGGGCAAGCTATCCCGACTGTACAAGTCCACCGGCTGGTACTATATCGAACGCAGCATCTTCGCCCTGCTCGCTTTCCTCTACCTGTTGGGTCGTCGTCTGTGGGGGCGCAAGGTGGCAGTCATCTATAGCCGCGACGTGATTATCAGCTACTGGTTCGCCATTATCTGGAAGCGGCTGCTGGGGGCGAAGCTGATATACGAGGTGCATGAGATAGAGAGTGAAGGCAGCCACCGGGCGCGGGGCCGCTTCTGGCAGCCTATCCTGCGGCGGATTGACCGGGGGGCGATTACCCGCAGCGACGGCCTCGCCTCGTTGACCCATGCTTTCGTCCCCGACGCAGCGGCAATGGGCGTGCCGCAGTCACGTATCGCGGTCATCCCCGATGCGTTCGACGCGCAGGTATATTACCCGCGTGACCGCGCCGCCGCCCGCACCGCCCTCGGCCTGCGCCCTGATGCCACCATCTACGTCTACGCGGGCCTCACCTTCGCCTATCGCGGCCTCGATATGCTGGTTGACGCTTTCGCCGATATGCTGGCGCAGGGCGGAGCAGAGCAGCAGGGCGGGCCACCGCCCACCCCTACATCAGGTAATGTCGGTCAACAGGGCGTGATTTATCACGCCCCTACAGCATCCCCCTCAAACCTCAAACCTCAAACCTCAAACCTCATCCTGCTGGGGGGGAAGGAGAGTGAGCGGGTGGCCTTGTTGGAGCAGGCGGCGCGGCGGGGGGTGGCTGACCACGTGTTGCTGCCGGGGCGCAAGGAGGCCGAAGCGGTGGCCCAATACCTCGCCGCCGCCGACGCGCTGATTATCCCCGACACGGTGACGAAGGCGACCGCCAGCCCGCTCAAACTGTTCGAGTATATGGCGACGGCCCGCCCCATTATCCTGCCCGCCCTGCCCGCCTTGCAAGAGGTGCTGCCCGCTGACTCCGCCCGCTACTTCGCCCCCGGCAGCCGCGCCGAACTTGCCGCCGCGCTCGGCTGGGTGGCCGCGCACCCCGACGCAGCCGCGGCTCTTGGTGAGGCGGCCCACCACCGCAGCGCACCCTACACCTACACCGCCCGCGCCGCCGCGGTGCTGGACTTCTGCCGCCGGGTGGGAGCCGCTTAGTGCGCTGGCATGGTATAATTGCTTACCAAATAACCGACAAGAGATAACCTAACCAATGCAAACAACGCCGCCAATGCAGATACCCAACTCAAAACTCAAAACTCAAAACTCAAAACTCCGTATGGACCGCGGCTTGCTCATCCTCATCGTCGTTTATCTGTTGCTGCTGCCGGTGGTGACGAAGCGCATCTATGCCAGCGACGAGATTAAGTATTTCTCCTACCTACACTCCTTCTACTTCGACGGCGACCTCCGCTTCGAGAATCAGTTCATGCACTTTTACGATAGCGACCCCAAGAAGTTCGCCGACTTCAAGAAGGGGGTGATTGATAAGCGCGAACCGTTGACCGACAATCCGGTCAATGAGGCCCCCATCGGTTCGGCCATCTTGTGGTCGCCCTTCTTCATCGCCACCGACCTCGGCTTGCGCGGGCTGCACGCGCTGGGGCTATTCACCTCTACCCCAGCGGACGGTTACAGCACCCCCTACGTGTGGGCGGTCTGTTACGGCTCGAACCTGCTCGGCTTCCTC
>JBBSEE010000070.1:0-8591 GCA_038239995.1 Chloroflexia bacterium
CGTGCTCGACGCTCTCGGCGATACGATCGAGCATCTGGTCGAAAGTGCTGGCGAGCGCGGTCAATTCGTCACGGGGCGGCCCCATTGCCAGACGGCTACGCAGGTCACGGCTGCCGATGCGGCGGGCCATGTCGTTCATCACCCCGACCGGGCGTAGCGCCCGCCCCGCAAGGAAGAGGCCACCGATCGCGGCAAGGATGAGGGCGAGTGGTGCCGCGACGGCGAAGGCAAACAGGAGGTTATGTAGCGGCTCCTCGATGGCGCGGTCGGGTCGGGCAACCACTACCACGTAGCCAGCGCTATCCTTTGACCGTGTTGCTCGATATCCTTGCTGTCCCAGGCCGAGGCTACGCACTTCGCCTGCGATTGTACCTTGCCAAAGCGTACGCTCCTGCTCGGCGCTCAGGGACTTGCCCAGCTGATCCAGCAGCTCGCCGGTCGGACTGTACAGTAGGGCCTGCTCGTCACCCGCAACGTTGACCACGCTCTCGCTGCGGTTCAGGTGTATAGCTTGGCCGCCACCCTCCCCTGCTTGATGCGCTAGGGTGGTGACTACCTGCTGGAGCATGGTACGGAGACTTTGGTCGAAGTTGTCGTAGAGTTGCGCCTGCGCAATCAGGTAGATTGCCAGCGCGAAGAGGGTGAGGATGACGAGCAGTACAAGCGTGTACCATGCGGTCAGGCGCACCCGGATGCTGCTGATCCTCACAGTAGTGCCTCAGCCGGAGCGTGCAGGCGGTAGCCGAAGCCCCGCACCGTTTCCAGAAGCTTGGGTTCAAACCCATCATCCAGCTTGCGCCTGAGCATCCCGATGTACACGTCGACCAGGTTGGAGTTGGGTGGGGACTCGTAGCTCCAGGCGTATTCCTCGAGCATGACGCGGGTGACAATCCGCCCGGTGTTGCGGGCAAGGTACTCCAAGATGGTGTACTCTTTGGGGGTTAGCCCGATCAAGCTCCCCGCGCGGTGCACTTCATGGTTGGCGGTGTTGATGATGAGGTCGGCGATGATGATTTCTGCACCGCCCCCGCTTTGTCTGCGGCAAAGGGCGCGCACCCGTGCTCCTAGCTCACGTATCGCAAACGGCTTGGTCAGGTAATCGTCAGCGCCGCAGTCGAGGCCGCTGACGCGATCATCAATACTGTCTCTGGCAGTCAGCATCAACACCGGGGTATTGACCCGTGCCCGACGTAGCGCACGGCAAACCGCCATCCCATCTAGCTCCGGCAGCATCACGTCCAGCACAATCACATCGTAGACCGAAGTCTGCCCGGCGGTCAGGCCCGCCCCACCATCGAAGACCCCATCAGTGGCGTAGCCGTGTTCGGCAAGGTAACGGCAGAGTAGCCCGTTCAATTTGTGGTCATCCTCGACTACCAAAGCACGCATCGCGCTACCCCTTCGGTGGAAGATATGCACGTATTATATAACATATACATGAAAGTGGGATGAAGATCGTGCGCCCGGCACCGCCCTTCCTGGTACATGATGGTTTGCGTACTCGACCCGTTGATACGGCAAGTGGTGTAAGGACCAAGCAAAAGCCGCTAAACGTACACAGTTACCTGTCACTGTACGATTAGCGGCTATGATACTCCAGCGGCCCGCCGGGCTAGATGCCGATCGGAGTGCCTATCTCCCCAATCAGCGGCGCGGCGATTGCCGACACAATCAGGGCGATTGTCCAGAACTTGAGCGTTCCCACTTGTGTTCGGCCACGGAAGACCAGGCGGGCGAGGACGAAGTAAAGGACGATCGCAACCACGCTGATGGTCAGCCACATCGCCGCGATGTCGCCTGCCCGACCGGGCCAGAGCGAGTAGGTATCCGGCAGCGACGTGTAGGTGAAGATGAGCCGGAAGATAGCCTCTCCCCACATATAGACGATACCTGCCGCAAAGGCGGCCGCGACTACCGGGCTGACCGCGCCGCTGTCCGCAGTGGTGTCCGTGAGCGATGTGGCCGGAGCTGATGCGCCTAGGGCCGCGCCATCGTAAGCGGCGGGGTTCTCAATTGGTGTGTTCATCTTAGTCTCCTATCTGCCGGTGGGGAAGGTCAGTACCTTCGTGATGTAAACTCCGATGCCGCCCAGTACTAGGGTCCAGGCTCCGGTCACCGCCATCAGGCTCAACACAGTGCGCTTCACCCGCGCATCGGCCATCACCCGGGTGCCGTAGTGGAAGATGAGGAAGCCGATGACGGCGGCCAGACCAGGCACGATCAGTGAGGTATGCTCCATCATGTCGAACAGGAGCGGACCGGCGAAGTTGCCAACGTTGTCGTCGGTCACTTGTGCTGAGAACGCACCGAAGTCGTTGGTGGTGGTGTGGCTGAGGGCATCCGCGCTGAAGTTCACGTCGGGAACGATACCGGAGATCATCAGGATGATCAGCAGCAGGAAAGCCCCAACCGCACTGATCTTCAGACCTCTTAGCACCCGTTCATCGGCCTCTTTGGTGAAGAAGACCGCACCAAAGAGAAAAGCGGAAAAGATGAGCAGAAGAAACATCATCAGCCCATGCACATCCAGCCAGAAGGTATTGGGTCCAACATCAAACATCGCCTTGCCCCTTTCGTTGTGCCGGTTGTAGATACAAGGCCCTTGAAGGCTAACCACCATACACAGACGCATGAGCGCAAAATGTATAGAAGCTACGCCCAGGACCCGACGATAACCGAGACCGCTGCCACTCACCGGCAAAGTGGAAAGATGGCTGAAGGGCGGAAGGGTAGGGTTCGGCTCAGTTATAGTGTAGACTAGGATAGTTGCAAGAAGGGTGTATCTAGGTAAAAAGCGGTGAACAGGTGTAAAAAAGCGGTGAAAGATGAGGGAGATCGGGAAGTAGAACTCGGTGCAGCTTTATGCTTCCGGCGTGCCATTGGCTGGTGGCGTGGGCTGACCTAGCAGCCCTACTTTGATGTAGCCAAGTAGATAGTTGCGGTTCCAAACGAGCACTCCAGCTGCCAGAACGATGTAGAGCCAAGCCATGTAAGTTAGCCCGGTAATAACATTTGCTTCGTTATCCCGCAAGACGAAGGCAAGGCCGAACTGGACAAGGAAGAGACCAAGTAGCACTAGCCCACTGCGCAGGCTGAAGCGCAGGCGAAGCAGCAGCGCCACTGCGAACAGAGATTGGGCGGCAGTGAGAAAGAACTCTTCGTGCTGGCGGGCATCGAGAGGAAAGGCCGCCACGCGGCCCGCGCCGAGCGAGTAGAATAGCGGTATCATCCCCACCAGCAGCGTCCACTGGTTAATCTTGTCGCTAATCAATGCCCCTAGTGCTACGGTCGGGCGCAGGCTCAGGGTGAACAGGATAGTGATAACTATCTCCGGTGCCTCTCCGGCAAGGGGGGCAAGCCACTGAATGAGGAAGAATTTGTCAATACCAAGCTGCGCCCCGCTCCCAATAAGCGACTCAGCAAACGGCTGCGCCACCACCAGGATAGCAAAGGCGGCCACCACCACCAGCGCAGCGATGACACCGTACTGCTGTCTATTGGGCAGCAAGGTGAGCGCGGCGGCAGGCCCTACCTCGATGTCATCATCGTCATCTTCATCACCATCATCATCCGCCCCTTTGCCCTTCGGTAGTTTGCTCAACCGCCACAGATAGGCGGCGAATATCCCGATCAGGATTGCCATATCAAACAGGTCAATCGTGCCTTTGAGGACAATGACGAAGGCATAGATGCTGGCAAGGGCAAGAAAGGCGACCTCCGCCGCGTTTTCCCAGCGCAGCGGCACCGCCCGCTTGCCGCTGCGCCACCAGTAGAGCAGCACAATCAGCGGCCAGGCGGTGCCAATCAGCAGGCGGTTGGCTCCGGTCATGTTAGCCGCAGCAAACTGGACGTAATCGGAGCCGGGGTGCTGCCCGGCTTGCAGAGTATAGTAGATGTCCACGGCATATTCGGGCAGCACGGTAACGATGGCTAGCCCGGCAATTGCCAAACCTTGCGAGACGTGCTGCTCGGCTGCCTCGGCCGCCCATGAGAGCATAAAGCCTGCGCCTAGAATGGCAATGCCGAAGATGAGGGTACCGAGCAGCGGCGTGATCTGCACACCCATAAGGTGCAGCACCAAACCCGGCAGCGTGATGGCCAGGGCAACGGCAAGATACAAACCGAATTTTCGCAAGTGGCTGTCTCTCCGATCGAGTATAAATGTGCAAGGCAAAGCAGTTTGTGGGCAGATTATACATTATTTCAGTGCGGATGAGGTAGATCAGCTTCGCACGGTAAGGTCAAGGCTTGGTCGGTAGTCATCGTGCAGCCTCTTGCTCACTGCTGAATGGTCGCGGTGAAGCCCTCGTGCTATAATACGCGCGAATAAGTAAGATGGTGAGAGTTACCTGTCACAGCAGCCAAAGATAGGAGATACCAATGACCCGAGCTAACCTACCACAACTAGCCGCTTACGGCGTTGCTGTTCTTTTTGCCCTCCGCCTTGTCTCGTTCTTTGTTCCCACTATGCGTGATGCCACTGTCTTTAACTCACCACTGTTGGGTGAATTGAATGCGCTACTCGGCATTGCTCCTCACCTCCTCCTCTTCCCGGTTGTCGCCGCTCTTATCGCCCCAGAATGGGCGCGGGCGGCTGGTTATGGCTGGCTAGTAGTTGACATGGCCACCGATATCATGGCCCTCGATGGGGTCGCGCCTATGACCGCCTTCTCGCTAAAGTATGGAGGTCATATCGCCGCGGCCCTCTGGATTGCCACCGCCTCTTGGCAGACACAGGGGGCGACTAGGATTGTCGGCTTGCTCCTCGCGCTAGATCTCAGCAGCTATTCGTTCATCTCTACTTTCGTGCCGGTAATCCCACTAATTCCTTCCGTAGTGTTGCTCCCGCTCTGGTTCGTGCTGGTGGGCCGCCAGCTAGCAATCAGTGGTATGCAGCAAGATAGTGCCGCAGGGGTAACAGCATTACCGTGAAGTACCCCATAGCGATAGGTAAGCCTTTACAGGCTTTCCCCCGCTTGGGGCCGGACGTGCGACTTTCACCGCATCCGGCTTTCCAGAAAGGAGGTTTTATTACCGTACTGATTAAATCCTAAACTGCCCTTACGGGCCAGCGGTCAATTCAGGGGCAAGCCCCCGTCTAATTGCCCCGCTGGTATAGGTAGCATCCCACCTTCTGGTACTCCTTCCCTGGCAGACGCATCGCGTCTGTCCGTACCATTACCGCACGGCGTTTGGCGACGTTGCTGCCTCTGCCCTCCCATCCACGTGCTGGCATTTTCGCACCCAACCACAGTTGGTTTCGTGGCGTAGGAGTTCACCAGTTCCAATACAGAAGACGTATCTAGCAACCCTTAGCTGTCCGTCTTCCCACCGGGCGGAGTAGAGACAACACCTAACGGAGACATAACCGCTAGGCCCACCGCCATCCCATTTTGGGTCAGGTGTATCAGCTACTTACACCTGTTTGCGTTCACGATGCTTAAACGAGGGTTTCTTACGTCAGCATAGGTCGCAGGGCTGGTCGGTCTGCTGCCTGTAGCTGGTAGTAGCCGAACTTTTGTCAGCGGGCTTCAAACCCTGGTAGTTGCCAACCACCAACGCTTGCCGCCTAGCCCTCATTCCGTTGTCCAAGCATGACCGACTTTGTGGCTATCTTCTATATCGTTAAAGGTCGCACATGCCTAAAGGCAGGGGCATTAGCCGCTGTGGAAATCGGTAATATGTGCCGCAAAGCTCAGTCCTTCTTCGCCAGCAGCCAAATGCTAGCCCACCAGCTAAATGTTACTTAATAGGGCAAAGTGCTAGATGGGAACAACTGTAGTAAGGCAATGCCGCGGTTCCTTAGCTAAAGGTGCCGTCCCCCGCTATAATAGGTGTGCGTCTTACAAACCATACCTTACCACAGCGGAGGACTAGCCCTATGATAGCCGATTTTGACGATTTCTGCCTACAGATATTCGTGCTGATTGACGACCTCTGGCCCCAGATTGCCCCGTTGCTGCGCCGGCCTGGGCCTGAGCCAGATTGCAGTGATAGCGAACTTATCACCATGACCCTAGTTGGTGAGTGTCGCGGCTGGGATGAAGAGACGGTCTTGCTCGCTAACTGGAAAGAGCATCCGCACCTCTTCCCGATTGTACCGGAGCACACCCGCTACAATCGGCGACGGCGCAACCTAGCCTTTGCCATCAACCTGCTGCGCCAACTAACCCTGTGCGACCTCGCCTACGACGGGCAGTTGGTAATTGACAGCTTGCCATTGCCAGTAGTCGGCTTTCATCTCGCGCCGGGCGCGAACGGAGACTGGGATGAGCAAGCCGCGAGCTATGGTCACTGCGCGAGCAAGAAGCAGACCATCTATGGCTACAAGTTGCATTTGCTGATGACCCTTAGTGGCGTGATTGTCAACTTTAGCCTCGCGCCCGCCCATGAGAGCGACCTAGCGGTGGGGGCAGGGTTGATGCGCGAGTTGCATCGGTGTATGGTTATTGGTGACAAGGGCTACATCAGCAAGCCCTTGCAAGAGGAACTGGTCGCCCAAGAGGTGAGGCTACTAACCCCGACTAGGCGCAACCAAAAAGAGCAATTGCCCAAGGCGGCAGCCAAGCACCTAAACGGAGCGCGGCAGATAGTGGAAACGGTGAACAGCCAATTGGCGGAGCAGTTCCACATCGAGCGCAATCATGCCAGCAGCTTCCGAGGCTTGATGGCAAGATTGTACCGCAAGTTGGCGGCGCACACCTTGTGCATCAAGCTGAACCGGCTACTGGGCAATCCCAACTTCTTGCACATCAAGGAGCTTGCCTACCCAGTTTAGCCTTACTACAAATGCTATGAACTAGCACTTTGCCCTATTACAAAACAGCGGGGGCGCATCTTACGATGCGCCCCCGCTGACTAGCGACTTTCAGTGGCTGAGTGCTTACGGGGTGGTGATACCCTTGTAGACAATCTGGCACATCTGGTCGCGCTGGATGTTGTTGTTCGGTCGGAAGGTGCCGTCGGGGAAGCCGTTGACTACGCTCTTGTAGTGGGCGGTCTCCACGAACAGGTAGAAGACGTTCGATGGTGGCACGTCGGAGTAGGTCTGACCACCACCCACTGGCGTGACCAGCGCATAGTGCGCAGCGGATACCACCAGCTTAGTCACCTGCCCCCGCGTGATGGCGAGGTTGGGGAGGTAGCAGGGGAAGGTTTGACCGTTGGCGGCGCAGGTGGCAGGGTCGAAGCCGTTGAGGATACCGGCATGGAAGCCCGCTTCGATGAAGGCGAAGGCGAAGTAGGCGGGAGGCACATCGTTGAAGTCAGGCGCACCCGTCGGGGTGTAAGGGGCGATGCCGAAGCCTAGCACCACCACCTTAGCGAACTGGGCACGAGTAGCCGTAGCAGTCGGCCCGAAGTGGGTGGGGTCAACCCCATTGACCACGCCACGGCAATAGAGGTAGTGGATGGCGAAGTAGAAGGTATTGCCGTTGATGTCCACGAACGGGTTCGGGCAGTCAGTCGGCGTGACCGTAGGCGTGTTGGTGGGGCCAGTAGGTGTATCCGTAGGCGTGCTGGTGGGGCCAACCGGCGTATTGGTCGCGGTGCTAGTGGGGCCAACCGGCGTATTGGTCGCGGTGCTAGTGGGGCCAACCGGCGTATTGGTCGCGGTGCTGGTAGGGCCAACTGGCGTGTTAGTCGCGGTGCTGGTAGGGCCAACTGGCGTGTTGGTTGGCGTGTTGGTGGGTGCGACTGGCGTATTGGTCGGCGTGTTGGTCGCAGGCGCGGGTGTATTGGTTGGTGTGTTGGTGCCGCAAGTGCTGGCCGGATAGTAGACCTCGAACACGTTCAAGGGGGTGATGCCGCTGGTGTCGTAGCCACCCGCAACGAAGACATGGGTGCCATCGGTGTCGCTCGCCATGTTGCGACGGGCGGTGGGGAAGGCTAGGCCGAGAGACCATGTGCCGGGGCCGGGGGTATAGACATCTACCTCGTTGCTGGGATTAGGCGCGACGCGCCCGCCGCCCAGCACCCACATTTGGCTGTTGTAGTTGACGGCGCGGGTCTCACCCGTCGCCCGCGGTATCTGGTTGGCAAGTGCGGAGATGCTATCCCCAATCGGATTGTAGACGTAAGAGTTGGTCGAATCGGCCAGCGTGCCGCCGGTATAAGTCGAGCCGCCACCAGTGTAGATGAGGGTGGAGAAGGAGGTGGTGGGGATGTAGCCGAGGGCCACCGGCAGGGTCGCGTTCTTCAGTTGCCAGCGGCTGCCCGCGGGACGCGCGGGGTCGAACTCCCAGATTTGGGTACTCATCCCCACGTTGATTTGGAAGCCGCCGAGGATGTACAGCTTGTTCTGGAACACGGCAAAGCCGCCCGGTAGGGTGGTACTGATCACACCGGGGGTCCAAGGGTCGCTGCCGAGGGTGACAAGCTGGTCAGTGACGGGGTTGTAGAGGCGCACATCGCCGGTCGAGGTGGTGCCGGTGGCGAAGGAGCCGCCTACCGCGATAATCTGTTGGGTGCCGCTGATGGTGATGACCCCGCCCGCCATATTATTGACGAAGTTGGTGGGGAAGGTCGCTGTCTTGTTCACCCAAGTATCGGTCGCGAGGGTGTACTCAGTGGGGATTTGGATGTCGCTGCCC
>JBBSEE010000071.1:0-8590 GCA_038239995.1 Chloroflexia bacterium
GGCGGTGAGGATTGAGGGTATGGTGGCACTGAGTAGGGTCGGTATCATCTTGTTCCCCTCGTTTGAAGGTTGCGATAATAATCGTTGTAGGCGAGGCTGTGGGCGATGCTGTTGTCAATGCGCGGCCACGCGGCGAACACCAGCGCGAACCCGGCGACCACCCCGGTAATCAGCCGCAGCCACCAGTTGACCGAACCGAGCGCATCGCTCTGCCCCAACCAGCCCAACGCCGCCCCCGCTTCGCGCAGCCCGAAAGCATGGGTAAGCGCGTCGGCAAGGATGGGCAGGCAGAGCAAAATCGCCAGCGGGATGCTGAGTCCCACATACTTGACCTGACCGAGCGCGTCACGGTGGCGCAGCCGAGGTCGCAGCCGCGCATACACCACCCCGCCCACGAACAGGCTGCCATAGAAGGCGACGCAGCGGTGGCAATGGGCCACCTGATAGCCGAACACGAAGTAGCTGCGCTCCGGCAACTGGTGGCAGAAGACGACGTAGACGCGGTTGATAAACTGGGCTGGCCCACGCAATCCCACCGCCATCAGCAGCGGCGACAGCCATGGCAGGGTCACGAACAGGCCGAGGAAGGTGTTGACTATCGCCAGCAGGTGACGGCTGAACCAGTCGGCAGCAGTGTCCAGCCATGCCAGCGGGGGGCGGTATATGGGGGTCTGGCTCATCGCAACATCTCCAAAGCGGCGCGGAGGTCCGCGGCCTGTATCGGGGCTTCGAGGTGAACCCGCCCGTCAATCTCAATCACCGGAATGGTGTACTGGTAGCGGGCGAACAGGTCGGGGTCGGCGGTAATGTCCACCTCGCTGATGTTCAGCCTACCGTAGCTGCCAGCGTCATCCAGCCGCGCCAGCAGGTCGAGGGCATCCTCGCACAGGTGGCAGCCGGGCTTGCCGTATAGGGTAACGTTATGTTCGCTCATCATTGCTCACATCACTATCTTTGCACCAATGACGAAGAACTACCAGCCAACGGATTGAAAAAACGGATAAACGGATGCGGCCAACCGACGGTTCTACGCACCAATGGACGTTGGGGCGGGTGGCACTCGCCCCCCATGAAGCGCAATCCTGCCCATCGCCACAACGTACCATGATGTAGGGGCGATGAGACTACGCCCTGCTGACTAACTCTAGGCCAATCGTAAGCCATCAGTCCTATCCCCATCGTTACGATACCGGTTGCTGCGTTTCACGCGGGCGGAGGGCTTCATTGCCCCTACATCATTGGGCTGCCCTTGCGACCAACCTAATCCGTTTATCCGTTTTTTCAATCCGTTGGCTGACAATCCTTGCTCATAAGCGTAAAGATAGTGTCACAGTTTATACGCACGAGCGGGGCAATTCGCTCTATGGTTCACCCAAATAAGTTAAGAATTGGGCCGGGGGGCGAGCGCAGCCCGCCCCTACGCAAATACCCTATCGGCGCGATGAATTGGTATAATATAAGCCATTATACCACCCTTGACCACGCTGCGCCAACCTTGCGCCCTGCGCCGCAATCTGCTATAATTAGGGCAACCGTGCGGGGGTAACTCAGTGGTAGAGTTCCTGCCTTCCAAGCAGGCTGTCGCGGGTTCGAGTCCCGTCCCCCGCTCCCTAGATAATTAGGAGTTACGCAGTTGAGCAGGGCGGAGGCTCATCGCCCCTACGCCAACAGCAAGTGCGTAACTCCTAATATTATCAATCTCCAGATTTAGTGGTAGAATAAAGACCTTCCCCATCAGCCGCCGCTCTAGTTCACGGAGCAGGATGATGCGCTGCCCCATCTGCAAAGCCGACAACCCTGAGCCAATCAGCGATTGTGTCCAATGTGGCGCATCGCTAGCCGTGCCGCGCATCAGCGAGCATCTGGCCGTAGCGGAGCAGCGCATCCAGCGCAGCGAGTATGGCATGGCCCAAGCGGAACTGGCCGCCGCGCAACAGGCGATGGTCGCGCTAGATGATGCGCCTGACCCGCTACTGGAAGCGCGGCGGCGGTGGCTGCAAGGGCTGCTCTACTACTATCGGGGCATGAGTCACGAGGCGCAGGCGGAGATTGCGCCAGCGGTGACGTTGCTGGCGGGGCGGCGCGACGGCCTGCAACTGCGGGCCGAGTGCCTGAACACGCTGGGTAACATCGCCCTGCTACAAGGGGAGATGGCCGAGGCGTTGCGCTGCTACGAGCAGGGGGCGAAGGCGGTCGAGCATAGCAATCAACCCGACCTTGCCGCCAAGCTGTGGACCAATATGGGCAACATCAGCTACAACGAGGGGCGGGTGTTCGAGGCCCTGTTCCGCTACCACAAGGCGGTGCATTATGCCGAGGTGAACAATCGCCCCACCACGCTGGTGATGTGCTATCAGATGCTCTGCGCCATCTATACCCTGATTGGGCCGCTGGCAAAGGGAGTAGCCTACGCCCGCCGCATCATCGCCCTCACCCCCCACATCGAAAACCAGAACCACCTCTGCCAAGCCTACATCAACGCCGCGGTTGCTTATCGTCACGTCGGCGAGTTCGCCCTCGCCCACCAGTACCTTGACACCGCGCTGGAGGTTGCCACCCGCAGCGACAACTACCTGATGATGGTGGATACCAAGTCGAAGCTAGCGCGGCTACATTTCGAGCAAGGCGACCTCACCGCGTGCCTCGCCTACGCTACCGAGGTCATCGCCGACCCCGCCGCCCCCGCGCTGGCGCAAAAGGAGATGGCCGGGTTGCTAGTGCAAGGCTACGTGCAGCAGGGCGATTTTGATGAGGCCGCTAAATATGTGGATTGGCTGCGCGATTTCAGTACCAATGCCTCGCGGCTGAAGCTAGGGCAGGAGTACCTCCCGCTGGCCCTCTACTATGCGGGGCGGGGTGATTGGCCCCAGGCGGAGCAGAACTTCGAGCGAGCCATCGAGCAGAGCAAGCAGCGCGGTGAAGCCTATGAACTCGGCCAACTCTACTTCGAGTACGCCAAAGCCGCCGCGCAACAGGATGAGATGATTAGCGGGCGGGTGGCGGAGCGGCTGGCGCAGGCGGCGGAGGTGTTCCGCAAGATTGGCGCAACCTACAGCCTTGCCGCTATCGCGGAGATCGAGCAGCAAGCGTATCTTTCCGCCAGCTAGGGTATCACCTTACCATCATCATCGCGCTTCAGCTTGTTGTTGCCGCGCTGGACAGGGCGATAGCGTAGGGCTTCGACCGGCTGGTCGCCCACAAGGTGCTGCACAAATATCTGCTCTGCATCGGCCACCGTCACCCCCGCATACCACACATCTTCGGGGTAGACCACCACCATCGGGCCGTGACCACACTGATTGAAGCAGCCGCTGTGATTGACGCGGATGCGCTCATTCAACCCCGCCTCCTTGACCAGTTGCTTCAGCCGCGCGTGTACCCCCAGCCCATCGCCGTCCCGTGCGGGACACCAATCCCCGCTGGTGCAGACGAATACGTGCTTGTCGAATTGTCCCATTACGCCCCCTGTGGGATTTTGGATTTTGGATGTGCCCTGCGCTTTATTACCCGAACAGCAGTCCGTCGAGTAGCCGCCGTTCGCGTTGGCTAATGGGCGGTAGGTGGGCGGCGGCCAAATCCTCATCTGCCTGCGCCGGGGTCTTGATGCCCACCACCGCGCTGCTGACGGCGGGATTATCCAGCACGAAACGGAGCAGGGCTTGGGGCAGAGTGCGCTCATCGTCGCCTTCGAGGAAGCGCAACTGCTCTGCCGCCTGTACTCGCGCGGTCACGTAGGGGCGGGGCATAGTCGCGCGGAGGTCGCCGCTCGCCCACGTGCTGTCCAGCCCATACTTGCCGGTGAGCAGCCCATTGCCCAGCGGCGAACAGGTGATGATGCCCACCCCCGCCGCTTGCGCTTCAGGGAAAAGCTGATGCGCTGCTTCCTGTGTCAGCACGTTGTAGGCAACCTGCACCACCTCGGCCCCGGCGGCAATCGCCGCTCGCCCCATCACCTCATCGTCCACCGTCACCCCCCAACTTCGCACCTTGCCCGCCCGCTTCAGTTCGTCCATGACCGAGAAGATGCCCCCATCCTGCATCTGGGCAAGGGTGGGGTGGTGGCAGAGGTAGATGTCAATCCACGCGCGGGCGAGGCGGCGCAGGCTTTGGTCGGCGGCGTAGCGGATGTAGGCGGGGCTGAAGTCGGGCCGCAGCGGGCCGCTGTAGAAGTTGCCCCCTACTTTGGTCGCCACCACGATTGCGTCGCTGAGGTTGAGGCCCAGTTCGCTGAAGGCCACCCCCAGCAACTCCTCACCATGACCGAACCCGTACAGGTCAGCGGTGTCGAACAGGGTGCAACCCAGCGCAATCGCCCGCTTCACCGCATCCACGGCGGTGTCGTCATCGGTCCAGCCGTAGCTGTTGCCATTAGCGTTGCCGCCAATCGCCCAGCCGCCGAAGCCGATTTCCGACACTTGCAACCCAGTTTTGCCCAAAGCCCGACAGTTCATTGCGCCACCTAATGCTGATAGAACATAATCCGATTATACCACAGCAGCAGCGCGGCCACGACCGTGTAGCCCGCCAGCAATATGGCGACATAGCGACCCCAGCGCGGGCCTTGCCACAATCGGGCAAGTAGCAGGCCGCCACCCACTGCGATGATGGGCAGCAGGAACAGGGCGTAGCGCACATACAGGTTGTTGACCAAGCCGAACGCGGCAAAGATGCAGGCGGCGGCAGTCCAGAATCGGGCGATGAGCTGCATCCGCCCCGTCGTCGGGTCGCGCCGCCTGCGCCACAGCAGCGCATAGCCGAGCGCGGCGAATGCCGGCCACGCCGCATAGTAGGCCCACGCCTCTTTGAAGAACCCAGCGATACCCTCAGCCAGCCACTGCTGCGCGTTGAACACGGTATGCGGCTCCAGCCCAATCGAGGGGTCGTTGACCGAGCCGCCGGTGATACGCCTAAAGGTGATGCCCTTGGCCGCATCTGCCGCCACCCCGGCCTGTCGCTCCTGCTGGATAGTCGCGTAGGTACTCAGCATATCGGGGATGACGGTGCGATAATAGAGCAGATAGGCAATCGCCACCACCACCACCCCCGCGCCGACGAGGGCGAGGAAGCCGCGCCACTGCCGCCGCCGTATCGCCCCAATTAGCCGCGCCAACCCCAGCAAGCCAAGAGCCACCCCCGCCAGCAGCACCACGCCGGGGTGGGAGAGCAGCGCGATGGTGAGGAAGAAGATGAAGGCGAGTAGTTGCGGCGACGGCCACCGCCCCCGCCTCCGCGCGGTGTCGTCAAACTTTATGTGCGTCCACCAACGCTGCCTGCCCGCTGTTACCGAGCCACCCCGCTCCCATGATATTGCGGATATGTCGCCGAACTCCGGCACGCCGCAGACGAACAGGGCCACCACCCAGAGCAGCGCATATTGCCCGAACAGGTTGGAGCCAATCCCCCACGAGAAGGGCAGCACCGCCATCGGCACCGCCACGTAGAGCAAGGCTGCTCCCACCGCCGCCAGTTCGCCGACCAGCCGCCGCGCCATTGCCGCCACGAGGAACAGCCCACTCGTGTCCAGCGCGACGGTGAAGATACGCACCGCCATCGCCTTGTCCCCCGTCAGCCAGTAGAGCGGCACCATCGGCAGGTAGGCGGTGGGCAGATAGTAGGTCTCATGCCCCGCCCACTCCGCCGACTTAATCTTGAACAGCAGATTGCCGGACAGCACTTTCTCCAGCTGATGCACATGGAAGAACAGGTCAACCACGAACATCTGGGGATGCAACTCCCCCCCCAAGCGCACTGCAAAGGCGGCGAAGAAGATAGTGAGCAGGACGAGGTTTAGGTTTGAGGTTTGAGGTTTGAGGTTTGAGGGTGATTCCGTAGGGGCGTGATTTATCACGCCCTTCTCATTGTTATGCTTGCCGCGCCGCAATCCAAAATCCAAAATCCAAAATCTAAAATCACCAAGGTGGAGGATAAGGTCGGCGATGACGAGGGCGATGTAGGCGGCGAGCAGGGCTTGCCACAGGTAGGGGGCGAAGGCGGTCAGCCACAGCCGGTCGAAGATGAGCCATAGGCAGCAGACCAGCGCGAAAGCGAGGCCCGCCCCCAGCATCACCCACACCCCCCAACCGAGGCGGGCGAGGGCGAGCAAGAGCAGCAGCAGGGCGAGGGCCAGCCCCAAGCTGGTGGGCAGCGGCGGCAGGATGATACCGGCATTCCCCGCCGGAGTGATGCGGGCGCGGTTGAAGATTACGCCGAGGTCGCGGGCATCGTTGGGGGGGCGGAAGCCGTTGCTGTAGACGGTTACGTGCAGGTCGTCGCCGAGGCGGGCGGCGGGGATGAGCCAAGCGTACTCGCGCAATTGCGGCTCAGGGGCGAAGGCGGCCAATGGCTGCTCCTGTCCGCGCGGGCCGAGGGTGACGGTGATGAAGGCGGTGGGCTGCCCCGCCGGACGTTGCCCCGCCAGCACGAGGGTAAGGGTCAGCGGTTGCGCGGCCACGCCGGGTAGGTCGAGGCTGAACGACGGCTGGGTCCAACGGTAGAGGTAGAGGGCACTGCCGTCGGGGTTCTTCGCCTGCTCCACCCCATACAGGCCGCTGAAGAACGGTTCGCCGCGGTGCCCCACGAGGGTGCTGTCAATAGGCAAATCGTAGCTGGGGCGCACCTGATAGCCGACCAGCAGGGCAAGGCCGAGCGCGGCGAACACCAGCAGCACGACCACCCAGCCCTGCCCCAGCCGCAGCAGAGGGCGCAACTCGCGGCGCAGCCACGCAATTAGCGGCAATGAAATACTCAATGCGCCTCCGGCCTCGACCACGTAAGGTACTCGGCAAGGTTGCGATAAGGGACGGCGGAGTCTATGGCGCGGGCCATATCGTTGGTCAGATAGTTCATCCAAGTATAGACGTTACGATAGATGTCAACAAAGCCTTTAACCGCCCAATCACCCTCATCGGTGGCTATTCGACGCTCAAGTTCGCCGAAAAATGGCAGCAAATCGTCGCGGAAGCGGTCAGCATCCATGTCTACGCTCCAATAATCAGTATCTCTTGTGATGTGCGGTTAGTAGAGAGGGCGTACTTGTACTGGCCGTAGCGTTCCACCTGAACATTAAGCTTGTACTGCTGGAGCATCGCTACCAGTTCGGCTTCCGCGGGGATGCCGTCACTGCGGTAGGAGACGACGATGATGCTGTCTTGGAATCTCTGGAACAGACGATTGAAAGCGAAGTGGATACGTCGCTTATCCGTCCAGTCGGAGGAACGGCGCAACAAGCGACGATGTTTGGTGCGGTAGTCTATCTGCCGCCCCCATTCATCGTAAATGGTCAGCCCCTCAAGAAAGTGGTAGAACTCAAGGTAATCTACCCCCACCCCGTGCGCGGATAGGTATGGTGGGTCAAGGTAGACGAGGTCGTAGCTGCCCGGTACGATGATGGCATCAAGGTTCAATGCCCGATTTTGCTGTCCATTATCGAATACGGCCCGATTGCCCTCGGCGGCGAAGGTGCGAAACCAATGCTCGAACGAAGTATCCCATGTGGTCTTGTTGCCAAAACTGCGCTCAACCTCGGCATGACGAACGTAAAGATTCTTGCGATGGAAGAGGTTGTAAGGTCGCTTGATGATACAAGATTGGCAGCGGGCAAAGAAGGCGAGCGCAGCTTTATAGGGGTTAGTTAGCTGGTGAATATTGGTGATGGTGCGGTCAATCCAAGCGTTCTCCTCGTCGGTGAAGTAGATATCACCAAAGGTGTGCTGCACGAAGCTGGGGTATTCAATTTGGGGATGGGCCTCAAGCAGCCACTCTAGGTCGGCAGCATCCAACCGCACATCGCAATTCTCTATCAGGGCGAGGCCGAACTGATAGTTGAAGCTCAATAGGTCGTTGTAGATAACCCGCTTCCCCTCCTGCTTCATCCGCCACGCCATTGCCCCTGTGCCGCCGAAAGCGTCAAGGCAGTCGGCAAAGGGGAGGTCAGTAAGTTGCTGCCAAATCCAATCCGCCAGCTTCGCCTTACTACCTTGATAGCGAGTAGAGGGGAAGCGGGCAGCCAAGCTCTGCATGGGGGCGAACGGGGTAATCAAGGCGTTCTCTTTCTTCTACACACAAGTATAGTCCAAACCGTTGGCCCATATTGTACCATACCGCCGTCGCCCCCCGCTAGCATAAATCCACGCCCCCCAGCCAGCACGTATTAACAACAGGTGGCGCAGCGCGGGCCGCACCCGCCGCTACAACAGTAGCGTCCGAGGATTATCCGCACCGGATAGCCGCATAATGGGCCGACCACGAATTGGATACAGCATATCTCGCCAGATTGGGCGACGGTCAAGGTTGATAACTCCGCGCTTTGTTGTATAATAAGCAGCGGTGCGCCGGTTCGGGATACCGCGCGGCCTAGCGGAGCGATTAACTTGCCAATCACGGTAGATTACAACGCGATGAGCGATGAGCAGTTGGTGCAGCTATTGCACGCCGATGGGCCGCGCGGCAATGGTCGTGCCGACGCGAAGGGTGCCACCGCCCGCGACAGTGGCCCACTAGAGACCCTCTACCAACGCTACTTTCGCCAGTGCTATGCCCTTGCGGTGCGGATACTGGACAACGCGGCGCAGGCTGAGGAAGTGGTGCAAGA
>JBBSEE010000072.1:0-8533 GCA_038239995.1 Chloroflexia bacterium
GATGGGCATGGCCGGTGGCTAGCACCGCCACCCCCGCCGTGAAGTCGAGGTAGCGATGGCCGTCCACATCCCACACCTCGCTGCCCTTACCGTGGTCCATCACGAAGGGGTAGCTGCGGGTGTAGCTGGGGGAGATGACCGCATCGTCGCGGCCCACCCAGTGCAACGCCTGTGCGCCGGGGCGGGCGGGCAGGGTGGGGAAGCCGTCCCTGCTATCCTCCTCCGCCTGCTGGAGGGTGGGCAGACTATCTAGCGTGGGGGCGGCGGCATCCTCGTCGCTCATCAGCATGATTTCCTTGACCGAGGGGGCGATTTCCTCGTCGCGGGTAGTGGGTAGCTCCTTCACTGCATCCACGGCACGTACTCCTTCTTTTACTCGCGCAAGGCGCGGCGGGGGGGTTTGACGGGTGGGTATCACAAGGTGTATATTACGCATGGCAGCGGGCGCAACCCACCCCCGATAACCCCGCTATTCTACCACAAAGTTCCGTCCCTGACAATACCCTGCGGCAAAGTTTGCTGCAAATCCGTAATTTCTCTGTAGATTGTTAGATTTAGACAACCTTTCGCCTAATATTCTTCGGCAATATCAGTAACTCATCCGCAATCAAAACTATGGTGATCGGCGCGTGCAAAGTAAACCTGTCTATCCCCATGGCCGCCTCGCTGAAGGACAAGCGCAGCGTGGTCAAAGGCACCTTGGCGCGGGTGCAGAAGCAGTTCGGCATCAGCGGGGCGGAGGTGGAGGACAACGAGGTGGTCAACCATGCGGTGCTGGGCTTCGCGGTGGTCAGCAACTCCACCGCCCATGTCAACTCGGTGCTGGACAAGCTGATAGATTATCTTGAGCAGCATCAGGGCAGTGCCGAGTTGATGAACGATGAGATTGAGATAATCCGGGTTCTCTAGTATAATGATGCTTATGGATACCAGAAACGAATCGCGTTATCCGCTATTGCGGCTAGCCTATATTGTCATCATTGGCCGCGTGGCTCTCATCACCGCCAGCGTGGTGCCGTTTGCGATTGCCTATGGTAGCGCGACGCGAGATGAGGTGCGAACCCACTTCAACCTCATCTTCGTGCTGTTCGGGGTGGGGGTGCTGCTCACTGTCCCCATCCTGTTGCTGCTCCGCACCCGCTGGAATCACGTCAGTATCTACGTTTCGGTACTCTACGATAGCTTCAGCATCATGCTGGCGGCCCACTACCTCGGCAGCGTGGTGGGGCCTTACCCGTTGCTGCTCAGTGTCTGCATCGTGGCCGCGGGGGCGCAGTTGCGTAGCCGACCGTTCGGCCTCACTCTACTGGGGGCAGGGATTGTCGCGATTTACGCCATCTTCGCCGCGCTGGAACTGAACACGATGGGGACGGTGGGCAGCGGGGCGCAGATGGACCCGATGAAGATGAGTAGCATGGATGTGAGCAGCGACAGTTGGCACTATGCCGTGCCGCTCTTCTACGTGGTCGCCCTAACCCAGATAGGGGCGATATTGTGGGCCAGTAATCAGCGGGTCAACACCCTGTTTCGGCGCAATAATCAGCAAGCCTTCGAGCTAGCCGCCGCCAACGCCGCGCTAAACTATAGCACCGAGGAGCAGAACCGCCTTGCCGAGCAGCTGCGGATAGCGGCCCAGAACCTGTCGCAAGGGGCGCATACCCAAGCCAGCAGTGCCAGCGAACAAGCGGCGGCGATGATGCAAGTGAGCGTCACCATCGAGGAGTTGAACCAGACCGCCCAGCAAATCGCCCAAGCTGCTGCCGAAGTCTCCCATGCGGCGGACCAGACCATGAACAACGCCGCGCATGGGCAGGAGGCAGTGCGCGACAGCATCATCGGCATGGCGGTGATTAAGAGCCGCGTCAACGACATCACCACCCGCATCCTCGCCCTCTCCGAGCGTAGCCAACGCATCAGCGAAATCGTGGACATCATCAACAACATCGCGGGCGAAACCCACCTGTTGGCCCTGAACGCGGCCATCGAGTCGGCAGGCGCGGGGGAGGAGGGCCAACGCTTCGCCGTGGTCGCCGCTGAGGTGAAGAAGCTGTCGCAGCGGGTAGTGCAAGCGGTGCGCGATGTGCGCGGGGTGATTGGCGACCTGCAAGCCGCCACCAATGCGGCGGTGATGGCGACCGAGGATGGGATGAAGGAGACGGAGAAGGGTGTCACCCTTGCCCACAAGTCGGGCGAGGCCAACGAGGATATCATCCAGATGGTGGGGCGCACCACCCAACTAGCCGCGGCGATTAGCCTTGCCACCCAGCAGCAGCGCAGTGCCAGCGAACAGGTGAACGTCACTATCCGCGATGTCACCGAACTGAGCCACGCGGCGATGCAGATTAGCCACCACACCGCCACCGCCGCCGCCCAAGTGAAGGACATTGCCGCCCAGCTAGGCACTGACCTCGGCCCGTCCGACCCACCCTCCACCAACGGCTATCGGGAGCAGACTGCCGCCCTGCCCGCGGTAGTGACCACCCCCTAAATCCCCTTTTTATGCAATTTTCATGAGTCAGCCAAGCCCCCCAGTTGCTCTCCCTTGCGATTCGCCGCCGCCGCCCATATAATTTGGCACGAGACCAAGACTGATGTCGGGCAACCATTCATAGATAAGGAGCAAGCAGATGAAACGAGGGATAGCGGGGCTGGTCGCCCTACTAATGCTGTTCACGGTCGCAAGTTGCGATATGCAGCAGACGATGAACGACGCGGCCAAGAAGACGGGCGACGCGGTCAGCAGCACGGCCACCCAAGTGAGTGGCGCAGTGGGGCAAGGCACTTTTAAGGCGAAGATAATTGGGCTACGCGCCAGCCTGAGCGCGGTTGATGCCGCCCTCAAGCTGAACGATGCCACCGCCAGCCTGAACGCCATCAATATCTGGGACGAACAGGGCTGGATGAAAATCGAGGATGAGGTGAAGGCTAAGTCCGCCGATGCCTACAAGAACATCGAGGCCGCGCTGGGTGAGGTGAAGGACAACATCAAGGCCAACAACCTGCCCGCTGCCCAAACCGCCACGGACAAGCTCCGCAAGGCCCTAGACGACTTCACCAATACGCTGTGACGCATCAAGAGGAAGGTTTGAGGTTTGAGGTTTGAGTATAGGTATCGGGTGGTAGGGGCGGGTTGCACTCGCCCACGTGAAGCGCATCACCGCTTATCGCAACCATCAACCCTGACGTAGGGGCGAATCGCATACGCCCACATGAAGCGCATCATCGCTTATCGCAACCGTCAACCCTGACGTAGGGGCGGGTTGCACTCGCCCATCCGCATAAGATTAAGGGGAGAGGGTGAAGAACATCGGGGGTATGGGGGAAACCCCCAGCTGGTGAAGGTAGATGTGGCTGAACTGCATTATACCAATAATGTTAGGTGGTGATGTAAATTGGCCGGGGCGAGCGCAGCCCACCCCTACGAAAATACACCATCTGCTTGACGAATTGGTATCAGTTACGACGGGCTACTACGCCCGTCACCAGCTGGGGGCCGACCCCCATACCCCCTGATGCACCCCCGCCGCGCTGCCCCACCCCAAGCGGCGGCGACCCTTAGCTTGATGCGGATGGGATTATAGAATGGGGGCGCATCTTCACTGATGCGCCTCCATGCTAGATTCCACCTTCTACCTTCTTGATTCTACTTCGTGACCGTGCCGGTACTGGTCAGCGGGTTGGTGACGGTTAGCGGGCTGGTACTGGTCAGCGGGTTGGTGCTGGTCAGCGGATTCGTGCCGGTCAGGGTGGTCGTGGTGGTCAGCGGGTTGGTGGTGGGCGGCGCGGGCGGCAGGGTGGGGAAGGGGGTGGGGGTGGCGGGCTGCACCGGCGGCAAGTCGAACCACGCCAACATCCCGCTAAGGGTGTTGTCGGTGTTGATGTACACCTTGTTGGGGTTGGCCTTGTCCAACACATAGTGCTGGGCGGGGCTGGTGATAGATTGGTCGCCCACCAGCAGGGTGGCAATCTTGCCGCTCTGGAAGGTGACGGTGATGGTGGCGCGGGCGGGGTCGAGGCCGTACTGCGACAGTTTGCCGGGCTGGCTGCCGATGTCCTTGCCCTGTAGCTGGAGCAGCAGGTCCGCCGAACCTTGCACCGTACCCTGATTCGCGGGCAGGGTCTGGGTGCCGCTAATCACGCTCCAACTACCGTCCTTGTTTTGCACCTCTACCTGCTTGCCGTTGTCTTGCCACATTTTGATGTTGCTGATGGTATCGCCGCTATAGTTCCACACCCGCGCGGTATCGTTGGCGGTGGGGGTAGGACTGTTGAGCAGGAAGAAGGCGGCGATAATCAGCAATGCCAGCACCCCGACGAGGATTAGAGTGTTGCGTACCTTCATCGTTATCTCCTCCTCCACCAAATGACGAGGCCAATCACCAGCACCACCAGCGGCAGCACCACCACGCTGCTATAGAAGATGACGTTCGCGTCGGCAGGGCGGAGGTTGAGGGTGCGTACATCGGCGGTCTTGGGGCGGATACCGCTCAGTTGGTCAGCCTCGTTCAGCCAGTTGACTGAGTTCAGGGCAAGGTCGGCGTTAGCGGGGGGTGGGCCTTGACTGAGCAGCACCGAATCGCTGGCAAAGTCGGAGTCGCCGAACACCACGATGCGGCTGTGCTTGCGGGGGGTGTTCGCGTTGTCTGCGCTGCCATATTCGATGGTGGCGGCGAGGGTCAGCGGGCCGGGGGTAGTCTTGGTGGGGTCTAGCTTGGTCTGTCCGTTGGTGGTGGTCAGCGAGGTGTACAATGCGCTGGTGTTGCTGGTGTAAATCAGCGGGGTGCGGGTCACGGTGGTATCGGTAATCGCCGGTTGGTCAGTAATCACCGCGTTGGCGAGGACAAAGGCGGAGGTGAGGCCGTTCAGGTTGCGGGTGATAATCGCGTTCTGATACTGATTGACCAGCAAAATCGAGGCATCGCCGCCCGCTTGTTGGTTCACCGGGTCGAGGATGATACCGCTGCCGAGGCTTGCGCCATAGCGGGCTAGCAGCTTGTTCAGCGAGGCGAGGGTGGCCTGCCCGTCCTGTTGACTGGCGTTGGTGAAAGGGCTGTCGCCCAGCAGCAGTAGCCGCCCGCCATTGTCGAGGAAGGTGTTAATCGCGGCGATTTCGGGGTCGGATAGTGGCTTCTGCGGGTTGGCGATGACCAGCGTAGTGGTGCCGCTGATAGGCACAGTCTTGGTCTGGAGCAGATTGAGGCTCTTCACCTCGTAGCGTTCGCGGGTCAGGCTACCGACGAAGCTAGAGAAGGCGGGTTGGCCGGCACTGGTGGCCGGGCTGGTGGATGGTTCACCATGCCCAGTCAGGAAGTAGACGCTATGGGTGGTAGGGTTGAGCAGCTTGATGAGCGCACCCGTAAAGTCGGTTTCGCTCACGTTTGTTACCGACTCACGCTGGTCCTTGCTAATCTCGAACACGGTGGTGCCCGCAGTGGTGATTTGGTAGTCGCGGGCGCGGAGCGGCTCCTTCTGGTAGTCCACAAACTCGTAGCTAAAGTGGGGGGAGAGGGCCTTATACTGGCGGAGCAGGTCTTCGGCCTGTTGGCGGTTCACGTCTTGATTGGTGAAGAAAGCGACCGCATTCACGTTCTGGCTTAGACTCTGCACCACTTGTTTGCTCTGGTCGGAGAGGGTGTACTGCTGATTGGCGGTCAGGTCGGCTTGGGCGAGGACGTAGCGGCTGGCGAGTAGGTTGAGGACGATGACGATGCCGATAAAGGCGGCGACCAGCACGAGGGTGTTGCTGCTATAGCGCACCCCCTTCAGGCTGAAGACGTTGGCGAGGCTGCCGGGGTTGAACCAGAAGAAGATGGCGAGGCAGATGCCCGCCGCCCCCAGCAACAGTCGCGCCGGGGTGCCGAAATCTTGAGTGATAATCCAGTAGCCGAGAGCGAGGAAGACGAGGAGCAACCCGAACACCCCCAGCGCGGCCAGCAGGGTGAAGCCCTGTGGCGGCGGGGGCGCGGCGGGCACGGGATTAGTCGGTTCGGGTGATTGGGTTGGCTGGCTAGCCATTAACGCCACCTCCTGCTGCCCAGCGATTGAATAGCCATGAACAGGAAGATGGCTATAATGCTGAGGTAATAGAACACATCTTTGACCGCCAGCACCCCGTTGACGAAGCTGCTATAGTAACGGTCGGTAATCGCTATCTGGCTGAGAAAATCGCCGAACGCGCCCTTGAATACGCTCTGGAAGTTGCCCGCCAGCCACAGGGCAAGGGTGATTGCCACCCCGATGAAGGCGGCGACCGCGGGGTTGTCGGTCAGCGACGAGGTGAACACCCCGATGGCGAGGAAGGCGGCACCGATGAAGAACGCGCCGAGGTAGCTGGCCCAGATTGGCCCCCACGACGGCCCGCCGGTCGGCCCCCCGAACAGCATCAGCAGCAACACGAAGAAGAAGGTGAACAGCAGCATCACCGCGTAGAGCAGCAGCACCGCAAGGTACTTGCCCAGCACCACTGAGGTGTCGCTGATGGGCGAGGTGAGCAGTAGTTCCATGGTGCCGCTGCGTTGCTCTTCGGCGAGTAGGCGCATGGACAGCACCGGCGCAAGCAGCAGTAGCAGCACTGGCAAGGGACGGAACATCCCGTCCATGGTCGCTTGCCCCGGCTGCACCCCCAGCACCGGCCCAGTGAAGAATAGCCCACTCAGCACAAGGAAGACGCAGGTCAGCACGTAGGCTATCGGCGAACTGAAGTAGCTGCGTAGCTCCTTGCCCATCACGGTAAAGGTTTCGCCCATGTTAGCGGCCCCCCTTGGTATCTGGTGCAACGGCCTCGTCGGTTTCGTCTATGATATGGGCAGTGCCGCCCTCATCCTCCACCTCATCGAGCGCGTCTACGCCCGCATCGGCCTCCTCAGCCTCGGCAGCGACCACATCGGCATCCTCGGCCTCCTCGTCGTCGCGGGTGGTGATGTTCACAAAAATATCTTCGAGGGTGAGCCGCTGGGCCTTCAGTTCCAGCAACTCCATGCCCCCGCCCACAATCGCGGCGGCAATCTGGGCGCGGTGGTCACTGTCGGGCGCACCGCTGATGCGATAGCGGTAGATACCCGCTTCATCGCCCACCGCCGCCTCCAGCGGTTCGACCGTCTCCACCCCGGCGACGCTGGCAAGCAGGGATTGCACCTCCACCGCGCTGCCGCGTACCGCCACCTCTAGCACATCGTTGCTCGCCATCTGCTGTTCTAGGTTGGCAAGGGTGTCGTCCACCGCGATGCGCCCCCGATTGACAATGATGACCCGACTGCACAGCATACTCACTTCGGGCAGGATGTGGGTGCTGAGGATGATAGTGTGGCTCTTGCCCAGTTCGCGGATTAGCTCGCGTACTTCGATAATCTGGCGGGGGTCGAGGCCGACGGTCGGTTCGTCGAGGATGAGGACTTCAGGGTTATGCAGCATCGCTTGGGCGATGCCCACTCGCTGGCGGTATCCGCGCGACAGCTTGCCAATCAGCCGCTCAGATACGTTGTCAATGCCGGTTACTTCCATCACATCATCCACGCGGGCGGCGCGGGTGCGACCATCCTTCATCCCCCGCAGGCGGCCCATATAGTTGAGGTACTCGCGGGGGGTCATATCGGTGTATAGCGGCACCGTCTCCGGTAGGTAGCCGATGCGCTTCCGCACCTCCAGCGATTGCTTGACCACATCGTAGCTGTCCACCGTCACGCTGCCGAAGCTGGGTGGGATATAGCCGGTGGTGATTCGCATCGTGGTGGTTTTGCCCGCCCCGTTCGGCCCCAGAAAGCCGACGATTTCGCCGTCGTTGACGGTAAAGGTCACGTCGCTGAGGGCGCGGTAGGGGCCGTAATATTTGGTCAGGTCTTGCACCTGTATCATAACGCTTCTGTTCTCCTTCAGGGCGCAAACGAGCGCGTCCAATAGTGTACGTTGGTACATATAGGCGGGCATATTCTATAGGATAGCGCGGGCAGTGTCAAGATGGTGATGATACTTGGGTATTAGAGGCGGATTAGAAGATATACCAAAATCCAAAATCGTCCTACCGCCACGCCCCGCCGGTGTTATGCACCACGAACTCTAGCAGGTCGGTGCGCGTGAGGATACCAATCGGCTTGCCGTTATCCTGCACCATCACGGTGGAGGTGCCGTCTAGCAGCATCGGCAGAATGCGCTGTATCTCCTCGTTGACCGCCACTTCGGGGAAGGGTGGCTCCATCAGGGTGCCCACCCGCTCGTCAATCACCGCGGGGTTGCGGAAGATTAGCTCCAGCAAGCTCTTCTCCTGCACGCTGCCGACCAGCGCATCGCCGGGGCCGATACCCTGCTGCCCCGCATGGCGGGGGTGGCTACCGTCGCCTTCGTGCTGCGACTCGTCGGGCATCTGCACCACCGGCATCTGGCTGATACCGTAGCGGTGCATCACGTCCACCACCTCGCGCACGGTCGCGTCGGTGCAGACGCTAATCAGCGGGGGCATCTCGCGGTGGCTGCTCTCCAACAGGTCAACCACCCGCGCCTGCATCGGGAAGCGTTCGAGGAAGCCGTTCTCGCGCATCCA
>JBBSEE010000073.1:0-8505 GCA_038239995.1 Chloroflexia bacterium
AAGATTCGCACCACGAACGCATCACTGGCGGTGCCGTTCAGGTTGGGCTGGTAGGGGTTGCGGGTGGGGAAGTCGGTGGAGCTAGTGCTGCCGGTGATGTACGCCCGCCCAGTGTTGTCAATCGCGATACTGAGGGCATTGTCGCTGCCCGCCCCGCCGAGGTAGGTGGCGTAGTTCATCGCCGTGCCATTGGGGGCGAGCAGCAGGGCGACCGCATCGAAGCCCCCATGATTGGTGGGTTGAATGGGGTTGGCGGTGGGGAAGTCGGCGGAGCGGGTGTAGCCGGTGACGAAGATGTTGCCATTCGCGCGGTCTACGGCGATACCCCGCCCCTGGTCATCGTCGGTGCCGCCCCAGTAGGTGGAGAACACGTACAGATTGCCTGCCGCGTTCTCCTCGGTGATGAACATATCCGACCCCGGCCCGCCCGCGTTCTGGTCTTGCAGGGCGTTGATGTGGGGGAAGTCCTGCGAACTGGTGCTGCCGGTGACGTAGGCATTGTTCTGGTTGTCCAGCGCGATACCGTAGCCGTAGTCTACCGCGTTGCCGCCGAGGTAGGTGGAGTAAACCCATGCGTTGCCGGTAGGGTTCACTTTGGTGACGAAGGCATCGTAGAGGCCTAGGTTGACCGGCTGGTGCGCGTTTGCCATCGGGAAGTTGACCGAATAGGAGCGGCCCGTGATGTAGGCGGCCCCGCTGCCATCCACCGCAATCGCATAGCCATCCTCATCATCGCTGCCGCCGAGGAAGGTGGCGTAGACGGTGGCCGTGCCTCCGCTATTCACCTTGGCGATGAACGCATCGTTGTGCTGGGGGCTACCGCCGCAACCACCGCAGGTCGGTTGTATCGGGTTGCGAGTGGGGAAGTTGGCGGAGATGGTCGAGCCGGTGACAAAGGCATTGCCGCCACCATCCACCGTAATCCCCCGTCCGGTGTCCGAGCCACTGCCGCCCAGATATGAGGAGAACACCAGCGCGTTGCCACTGGTGTTCAGCCGCGCGACGAACACATCATTGCCCCCGCCATTGCTGGGCTGGAAGGGATTGACGGTGGGGAAGTTGCTGGAGCCAGTGTAGCCGGTGACGTAAGCATTGCCGTTGCCATCAATCGCCACTGCGTTAGCCCCATCCGAGCTACTGCCGCCGAGGTAGGTGGAATAGAGCAGGCCGCTGCCACCCGCGTTGAACTTGGTGACGAACACATCGCTTGGCCCGCTCAGGCTGCCCTGTATCGGACCGACGGTGGGGAAGTTGGACGAACTGGTGGTACCCACCACATAGGCGTTGCCGCCATTGTCAGCAGCGATGGCGGTGGCACTGTCGTTGCCGCTGCCGCCGAGGTATGTCGAATAGTCGAGCGCGGGGTCAATTACGAGGGCGCGGCTGTGGTCATAGGCGGCCAAATCGAAGCCGATCTCCCCCGCCGCGTCGAGGCGATAACCGCCCGCCACTGGCTGCAACCCGCGTGGCCCTTGCTGGTAGATGAAGGGAGCGGGTTGGCGCAGGTCTCCGGCGGCGGTGTGCAGCACGAGGTTCGTTCCATCGAGCGTCACCTTCTCTGCGCCCACCACTGCAAGCCGGATAGTGCTAGCATCGGCATTAGGGGCGAGGATGAAGTCATACTCCAGCCGCCCCTGCTTGCCATACCACGCGAGGTCTACGCCGGGGTAGACGGATTGGTATAGCACTCGCGCGTAGTTGGGTACGTTGGTGCGCCACTGGGCGGGGTCATTGCCGATGAAGTAATTACTGTAGCTTGCCAGCGGCTGCTCGGCAGTGAGGCGCGGGCTGGGGTTCGCGCCGCGCAACTGATAGCGCACCACGGCACCCGGCTGCGACTTGGCCTCGTGATTGTGCTGGAACGACTGCGGCGAGAAATCGTTGGCTAGCTCGCCCGACGCGGCCCCGGCAATAGACATCACCGCCTCGTCGGCGGTAAGGAATAGGGTGTAACCCTGCCCATGCGCGATGTAACGCACGCGCGGGTCAGATTGGCCTTGATTTGGCTCGAAGATGAGAGGCGCGGTGGTGAGGCTGGCAGTCAGCTTGGCGGTGGTGGTGGGCGAAAGCGTCGCTTGATGCTGCGTCGCAAACCCAGTTGACTGCGCCATAACCCCGCCGATGAGCGCAAATACCATCGCCCATGCCAGACCGCTTCGCCGATGCTTGAACACGGTGTCCTGCCTTTCGTTGGATGAAAGATAATGCCAGAATAGAGTGATAAGGGGTTGCATTGTGGCTGTGGCGCGGGATGTAGGGTCGGTTATCGTCGGGGTCTATGCCCCTTCTTAGATAACCATTAACGTTGAGGATTATAGCATAGAAACTACCTGAAACGTAATACTAAACCTTAGCCAATAGGTACCGTTTATCGGACCTTTAGGTACTAGACGGATATGACCAAAAGTCCTATCTCATCGGGTCTGGTGCTGATGCCGCCGCCCCGCGTTCATGCTGGTGGTGTGCAGCGGCCTGATGTAGATGATGACCCGCTCATCGTTGGGGCGCGGCCATGGGTAGCTGCGCCCGATGTACCGTTGGGCAAGGGCGTTGAGGAAGGCATGGTCCCCATCATCCTCGACCCGCTCGACCACGCCGCGCACCTCTAGGTAGCGGAATTGATTGATGGGGTCCACGATAGAGAGGGCAATGTGGGGGTCACGTTCAAGGTTGCGGAGCTTCTGGCGGTGGCGGGTTAGGCTGATGCGGATGTGTTCACCATCCCAGTCGAACCAGACCGGGTTGACCTGCGGTTCGCCATGCGGCCCGATAGTGGCGATGTGGGCAAGGGCGGTGGTAGTCAGCAAATCAGCGTGCGTCTCTGGGATAATCATCGCATCCTCCTCGCGCAACCCCACCACTATGGCGGTGATATTAAGACGCGGCGGAGCCGAAAACGTGCTTGGGGCACGGGCGGCAATGCTGGCCCCGCCGCGCTGATACCATTGTACCCAGTGGTGGGGGCAAAAGTTGTAAGGTTTTGTAAGCTGTTTTGTAAGTAATGCCTCATACCGTTCGCTGCCAATCCCCAACGCGCAGATGACCCCACCCAACCCCATGGTCGCGGCCACGATGAAGACGGGGACGAACCCGAACCAGTCTATCAGCAACCCGCCGACTACGGGGATGAAGGTGACGAGGCCCAGCACGGTGTTGAGGTAGCCGATATACTCGCTGCGCCGCGGCGGGGGGGCGATGTTCAGCAACACATTGGTGTTAATCACATTCGCCGCGCTGACCGCCAGCCCGCTGAAGATGAACACCAGCGCGAATGGCACACTTACCACGCCGCCACTCTTGCCCGCGAACCCCCCCACCCCCGGAATGTTCGCCACCCAGCCTAGCCAGCCCGCGTTCGCTAGCAAGGGGATGAGTAGCGCGGCAGTAGGCACCGCGAGGGCGGTAATCGCGGTCAAGAACATCATCCGCCGATTGCCCGCATAGTCGGCCAGCGGACTCCATATCAAGTTGCCCGCGATGCTAGCGATGGTGAGGGCGGCAGCGTAGAGGGCGGCCACACTGTCGGGCGCACCTATCTGCCGCACCGCGTAGACGATATAGAAGGGGTCGGCAATCGCCGCAAGGGTGAGCATGATGCGGGCGAACAGGAAGAAGCGATAGCTGCGGTCGGCACGGAGGTTCTGCGGCCCCCGCCGAATCATCTCCATTATCCCCATCGCCCGCTGCACAGTGCGCTGGGCTGGCTCCTTCACCACTGCCCACGTGGCGATGCCGAGGCTAACCAGCAGCGTGGTAATCGCAAAGATAATCACGAAATTGAGGGGGAAGCCGATGCCGTTCTGTTCGTCGAGCAGCACCTTGATTAGCCCGCTGGCGAACAGGGCGAGGATGCTGCCGCCGAAGTTGCGTAGACCGAAGAAGATACCCCGTCGGCGTGGAGGCACCACCTTGCCCACCACCACCACCCATGGCACCCCGCTCAGACCGGCGGTGAGCGAATATATCAGGTAGAGGACGAAGAAGAGGCCGAGCAGCAGCCCATAATTGCCGCTGTTACTGCCTAGCAACCAGACCGCAAGGGTTAGCAGGGCGTAGGCGATGCAGCGCACCACCCCCGGCCACGTGTACCAGCCCATCACTTTGGGCATCGCCTGCAACCGCGCCGCGACGAACAGTTGGGGCAGCAGGTAGCAGCCGGTGGCAATCGCGGGCAGCAAGCCCACAAGGATGTTGCTTCCCCCCAGCTTGGTGACGAACAGGGCTAGCACGAGGGTGGGCGACACGAACGCGCTGACGAGGGTAAAGAATACTCCGTTCATCACCCCGAAGGTGAAGTTGCGCCGCTGTACCCGCATCGGCAGCGGCTCGAACAGGCCAGCGGCAGGGGCGGCGGGCTGGGAGCCACTGTCGCTGCGCTTGGCGGGGTCGGGTGCAGGGCTATCCGCGTTGGGGTCGCGGTCGGCCACTACTGCTTCATCTCCCCCCAACTGTCGCCCACGCTAATCTCCACATCCAGCGGCACGTCGAGTTGCATCGCCCCCTCCATCGTCTCGCGCACCAGCTTGCTAGTCGCCTCCACCTCGGCGCGGGGCAATTCGAGCAACAGTTCGTCGTGGACTTGCAGCAGCAGCTTCGCGTCCAGCCCGCTCTCATGCAACGCCTTGTGCAAGCGAATCATCGCAATCTTGATGATGTCGGCGGCGGTGCCTTGCACCGGCATATTGATTGCCATACGCTCACCCGACTGCCTCACCCCCTGATTATGCGAACTGAGTTCGGGGATGTAACGGCGGCGACCGAGCAGGGTGGTGACGTAGCCACGCTCCCGCGCCTCCGCCAACGTGCGGTCGAACAGGCTACGCACACGGGGGTAACGCGCCCAGTACCGCTTGATGAACTCGCTAGCCTCGGCGTTGCTCATGCTGGTGCGCGAGGCGAGGCCGAACGTGCCCATCCCATATATCAGGCCAAAGTTGACCGTCTTCGACAGCCGTCGCATCTCGCCGGTCACTTTGTCCAGCGGCACCCCGCTAACCTCGGCAGCGGTGGCGCGGTGAATGTCTATCCCCTCACGGAAGGCTTCCAGCATCGAGGGTTCGCCGCTCATTACTGCCAGTAGCCGCAACTCAATCTGCGAGTAGTCCGCGCTCATCAGGGTACTTGGTTGCTCCACCAGCGGGTGGGCGGAGAAGTTGTCGGCGATGAAGGCCTTACGTACTAGCCGCCCGATGTCGCTGCGTATCGGGATGTTTTGCAGGTTCGGCTTGCTGGATGACAGCCGCCCCGAACTGGCAGTGGTCTGGCCGAAGTTGGTATGCACCCGCCCGTCGCGGGGGCTGACCTGCTGAGTAAGGTCGTCGAGGTAGGTGCTTTTCAGCTTCTTCAGGGTGCGATGTTCCAGCACGAGGTCAATCACGGGGTCGAGTTCGCGCAACGCCTCCAGCGTCTCCTTGTCGGTGGAGAAGCCGCTCTGGGTGCGAGTGCGCCCGTGCAGTCCGCGCTCCTCGTACAGTACCTTGGCTAGCTGCTTGGTGGAGCCGATGTTGAACTCGTGACCGACCATGGCGTGGATTTGCTCCTCGGTCTGCTTAATCGTGACATCTAGTTGGGCGGACAGTTCGCGCAGCGCGTCCACGTCAATGGCAATCCCATTGCGCTCCATCTCCACCAGCACCGGCACCAGCGGCATCTCCACATCGCGGAACAAGCTCCACAGTTCCATCTCGTACAGTTGGGGGGTAAGCAGTTCGCGCAGGCGCATCGTCATATCCGCATCGGCGGCGGAGTAAGGCGCGGCGCGGGCTATATCCACGTAATCGAAGGTAATCTGGTTCTTGCCCATACCCATCAGTTGCTCGATGCGGGTCATCTCCACGCCGAGGCGGGTGAAGGCGAGGTCCTTCAACACGGTGGACGACTCGTTCAGCAGGTAGGCGGCAATCTGAGTGTCGTACTTCATCCCCCCTATCGTATAGCCCGCGTTCTCCATTACCTCGACATCGTACTTGGCGTTGTGCGCGGTCTTGGGGATGTCGGGGTCGGCGAATATCGGCCCCAGCACCGCCTGCACCTCGTCGGCATCTAGCTGGTCGGGGGCTAGTTCACCCCGCTCATCGCGATGAGCGGAACTAGCGGTGGGAGTAGCATCAGCACTAGCATCAGGGGGTAGCCGATGCGCCACCGGGATATAGTACGACTTGCTCTCTGCCACCGCAATGGAGATACCCACCAGTTCGGCGGCGAGCGCATCTTGGCTGGTACTCTCGGTGTCGAAGGAGAAGCCGCCCACGCTGGCTTCATCCGCCGGGGTGGTCAGCTTGCGAAGCTGCTTTGCCAGCGCGTCCAACGCCTTGCGCTCGGTGATAGTCTGGTAATCGGTGTTGTCTTGAGGGGTAAGCTCTGCTTCGATGGCCGCCGCGCGGACTGCGTCGGATGCCGCCCGCAGCAGGTTCATCACTCCTCCACCACTGGCGACAATTGGAGTGCCCGGTGTCGCCGCGCTCGCCCCCTCCATCGGCGGGGCGGCCAACTCCACCGCCGCATCGGGGGTGCTGAGGGACGAGGTTTGAGGTTTGAGGTTTGAGGTTTGAGTGGGGTTCGTACTGCCTGTGGTTAGGGAGGTAGGGCGGGAGGGAGTTCCTACGTCGGGGATTTTGCTGACAAGCGAACGGAACTCTAGTTCGCGGAACAATTGCACCACTACGTCGCGGTCGAAGTCGCGGGTGCGGCAGCTTTCGAGGTCGAGCGTGACTGGTACATCGCAGACGATGGTGGTAAGGTGCTTGTTACGCTTGGCCTGCGCGGTGTGGTCACGCAGTATCTGTTGGATGCGGGGGGGCTGCACCTCGTCGAGGTGGGCATAGATTTGCTCCACCGGCCCGAACTGTTGCAGCAGCTTGGTGGCAGTCTTCTCCCCGATGCCGGGTATCTTGGGGATGTTGTCCGAGGTATCGCCGGTCAAGGCTTTGTAGTCGGCGACGAGGGGCGGGGCGAAGCCATATCGCTCTACCGTCGCATCCACATCGTAGACCCGCGCATCGCTGAAGCGTATCCGCCCCGGGGTAATCACGAACACATTGGGCTGCACCAGTTGCAGGGTGTCGGTGTCGCCGGTGACAATCAAGGTCAGTACGTCCGTCTTCGCCGCTTGGCTGGATAGGGTGCCAATCACATCGTCGGCCTCATAGTTTTCCAGCCGATAGATAGGGATGTTCAGGGCATTAACGATTTGCTCGACGCGCTGGAGTTGTACGCTGAGGTCGTCGGGCATTGCCACGCGGGTACCCTTATAGTCGCTAAACTCCTCGTGGCGGAAGGTGCGGCCCATATCGAAGGCCATCGCCACATACTCCGGTCGCTCCTTCCGCAGCACATCGAGCAGCATCGCGGTGAAGCCGAACACCGCGTTCACGCTTTCCCCTTTCGAGGTCATCAGGCCGGGGGGCACCGCATGATAGGCGCGATAGATCAAGGCATAAGCATCAACCAGCACGAGCTTAGGTTGATTAGTCGAGGCAGTAAGTGGGTTCAAGGTTCACGCTCCAGTTTTAGCTAATCAGGTTCAAATAGCGGATGCACCACGACAAGTATTGTATATGTAGGGGCGCAGATTTATCGCGCCCATCCGCTTCACCTGTACGCAATTGGCTTTATATGGTACATCCAGTGCTTGGGTTTACCCCGTAATTATATGAGTATGGGCGGATAGCGTCAAGTCGGCAGGGTGGGATAAACTAGGTTGATACCTGCTATGCGGTGGATTCTTGCTTTTTATCCCTAAATCGCGTATAATAGCCACCAAAGCCTCGCAAAGCCATGCCCGCGCCTGCGCCTCACTTTGTCCCCCCTAGGGGAAAGTACAAGTAGGTCGAACTCCAGCGTTTCGCACTCAATATACCGTGTGCTGCGGGGAGCAGATTCGGAAGTGGCTGTGCCCACAGGCTTGAATTACACACATAAGGACGGCAAATCTTAATGGATGATATGCAGGCCCAGTCGAGCGCAAACCCTGATGAGCAGGATACCTCCGCGCCAGATTCTACCCTCACCCCCACTGTCCCGATGGACGAACCCAATACCGACGCGCCTAGCGACGAGCTTCAGCCCCACCTCACCGACCCCAAGGGCGGTACCGAGGGCAACGAGCCGCCGATAGCCACCGCAATGGCGGAAGTCGCCGCCGAGACCCCCACCAGCGTCGCCGAGGTCAGCGCGGCGGATGTGGCCCCAGACGCAGCGGGCGAAACCCCCACCGAACCGTCGTGGCGGCCCGCCGATGAGAACGCTGCTAATTTGCAGGCTAGCGATGAGGCGGAAGCTCCAACCACAGTGCCAGCCAGCGATGAGGCGGAAGCTCCAACCACAGTGCCAGCCAGCGATGAGGCGGAAGCTCCAACCATAGTGCCAGCTAGCGATGAGGCGGAAGCTCCGTCCGAAGCGCAAGTGGGCGATGAGGCGGGGGAAACACCCGTCGAGGAGCAACAGGGCGCAGTCGCCATTGATGAGGATGCACCAGAGGCGCAAGCTGCCGCGGATGAAGCCCCC
>JBBSEE010000074.1:0-8479 GCA_038239995.1 Chloroflexia bacterium
CTTGCTGGAACAGGAATTGTTTATCGCCTTCGGCTTGAGGGTTGCGAGCGACAAGCTGCTCCATACGTCGCTCGGCGGCGTGGATAATCGGCCACATCCATTCGTTGTCCGCGTTCTTCCATGTGAAGTGATTGCCCGCCTGCCCCCAAGATGATTCGGGCAAGTCCAGCACCTCTTCGGGGGGATGCTGCTCTAGCCACGCCGAGGCGGTAGTCTGCTCCACTACTTCACTCTCCGCGAGATTGTGCAGCACCAGCTTCAGCCATTCGGGACCCTCGAACCACCAGTGGCCGAACAGTTCAGTGTCATAGGCAGAGACCACGATGCCCGCCTTGCCGCCATGATCGCGGGCGTAGGAGGCGACCAAATCTTCGATGAGGCGGCTGAAGTGATTGGCGTGTTCAATTACCCTTTGCTCCGCCCAGTAGGGGTCGTAGGGCTGCTTCTGACCGAGGCCGAGGCCGACATCGGTCACTTTCCAGTATTGCATCCCGCTGACCCCATCCTTGCGGTGGAACTCGCGGTAGTTGAAGTCGCCGGGGTAGCCGTTGTCCGCGCTCCACACCTGCATCCCGCTGCGGTCGTTGCGCCCCATCGCCGCGACTATCGGGGTGCGGACGTAGTAGGGCTGGTAGGTGGTGCGGTTGGTCGGCTCCTCATAATCGGGGATGGGTACCACATAGCGGCTGGGTATCGCCCCGTATGGCCCTAGCACTCCGCCAGTGGCCTTGCCCACCGGCCTGCCCCCCTCGATGGCGTGGGTTTCGGTGAAGAACAGCTTCTCATCATGCTCGGCAAGGAACTCCTCGATGCCCGGCTTGCGATAGCTGCCGTTCGGCCCGTCCACCCAATATGCGGGTCGGTAGGCGCACTCCGGCAGCCAGATGGCGCGGGGGGCGCGACCGAAGTGGCGCATATAGCTGGCCTTGCCCACCTGTAGCTGGCCGCTAATCGAACTGTCGCGGTCTAGCAGGGGGAGATAACCGTGTGTCGCCGCGCTAGTGAGGATTTCGATGTAACCCTCGTCCTGCAACAGGCGGAACGCGCTGATGATGTCGCGCTTGAAGCGGTTGAGGAAGGTGGCTTGGATGTTGCGATACCAGTTGGCGTACCACTCGGCAAGGTACTTCATGTGGCCGTCGCCAGCGGTGGCGAAGCGGTCAATATCCCCCTCGGCGGCGGCGATTTTGTTGGAGAGATATTCGAGGAAGTGTTCCATCACCAACGTATCGGCGAGTTGCTCGGCCAGCACCGGGGTGAGGCCGATAGTGAGGCGGAACGGCACCCCATCCTCGCGCAGGTCATAGAGGGCGTTGAGGATAGGGACGTATGTTTCGCTGGCCGCCTCATGCAGCCACTCCTCGCCATGCGGCCAGCGACCGGCGCGGCGGGCATAGGGCAGGTGGCTGTGCAACACAAAGGTGAAACCGCCTTGTTTCATCGCTTGCTCCTCAGTTCAGATGAAAGATTAAAGATGAAAGATTAAAGAAGGGGTTACGCAGTTGGGCAGGGCGTATGCGATTCGCCCCTACATCAACCGGCATAAATCCACCTCCAACTGCGTAACTCCTAATTAAAGAAGGGGTTGGTAGCGGCCAATCGCTGCTAGTTCACCCATGCGTTAGGGTAAGCGCGATGCGTCGCGGTTACGGGTTGGCGATGCAGATATTATACCACTGTGGGGCGGTCGGGGGTAGGGGGTCAACTAATCGGCAATAATGATACACAGGTCATTCACGTTGGTGCCGGTCGGGCCGGTGACGATGTGCTGCTGGGGCTGCTCCGCGCCGCGACGGGCATCGAGTTGCTGCCAGAAGGTGTAGCTGTCGTTGCGGGCCAGATAGTCCGCCGCATCGAGGCCGAGGGCGGCTGCACGTTGCACCGTGTGCTGGTCGGCAATCGCCCCCGCCGCCCCGCCCACCCCATCGTCGCCATCGGTGGCAAAGCTGGCAATGGTGATGCAATGCTTACCCAGTTGCTCACGCCGCTCGTCGAGGGCAATCGCCGCGGCAAGGGCTAGCTCTTGGTTGCGCCCGCCCCGCCCCTTGCCGCGCACGGTCACGCTGGTCTCCCCGCCGAGGACGGCGGCCCATCGCGCCGCGGCATCATCACCCTGCACCACGCTAGAGAGCATGAAATTAGCTTTAGAGATGAGGGTGGCGGGGTGGTCGGGGTGGGAGGCGATTTGCTCGACCAACTCGCGGGCGCAATCAGCCGCCTCACCGTGCAGCGACAGGGGAGAGGTATCGTCATCACCCGCCACCGCGCACCCCACCGCCCGCACCTTGGCGAACAGGGTGTGCTGCACCGCGAGGGCGGCGACCGAATTGCTGGCGATGAGCGTGGATTGACAGTTGGCGAACACCTGATTGCCCGGCTTGGCGGTCTCCTCACGTTGTCCCCGCGCCCCCGCTTCGAGGTGGCGACGCACCGATGCGGGCAATTGGGGGCCGACACCGAGTCGGTCAATCACCGCGAGGGCATCGGCGTAGCTGCTGGGGTCAGGGGCGGTGGGGCCGCTGGCGATGGTGGCGGGGCGGTCGCCAATTACATCGCTGAGGATGAGGGTAAGCACGCTGGCGGGGGCGGCAAGGCGGGCCAGTCCCCCGCCCTTCACCTGCGAGAGGTGCTTACGCACGGTATTGAGCATGGTAATATCCGCGCCCGCGTGCATCAGCAGCCGCGCGGTGGCCTGCAAGTCGGCGAGGCTGATACCGGCGACCGGCCATTCCAGCAGCGCGGAGCCGCCACCGGAGAGCAGCACGATGAGCAAATCGTCACGCCCCGCCGCAAGGGCGAGGCTGACGATTTGGCGGCTACCCTCCAGCCCGCGCTCGTCGGGCAGGGGATGGGCCGCCTCGTGGATGACGATGTTGCCCACCCGCGCCACATCGCCCGCGAACCCCTCTTTGACGTTGACCCAGCCGTAAGGCAGCGGCGCGGTGGGCGGTAGGGCGGCGCATAGGCCCTCCGCCATACCCCCCCCCGCCTTGCCTGCGCCCACCACGATGACCCGCGCGTAGCTGCGTCCAAAGGCGGGGTCGTAGAGCAGTCCGAGTTGGCGGGGGAGCGGCGGCGCGGTGGTTAGGCGAGTGGGGTGATAGCGCGAGTGGACAACACGGGCGGTGGCCGTCACTGGGTCGGCGGCGCGGAGGGCGGCAATTAGCGCAGCCCCAATCAGCGCATAATGCTGGGGATTCAAAGGGGGTATCGCATCCATTTAACCAAATCCAAAATCTAAAATCCAAAATCGGACTGTCGCGCCTGCTCTGCTCCGAACAGGCTTATCTGCGGCACCCGGTTAGCCCCTTATCGCTGCTACCTTTCGGTCCTGACGAGGTTCGAGGCATCCCGCCGCGCAGGGCCTGTCCGGAGCGGAATAGGCGCGACAGCGTGTTACAGCCGATATTATACCCGATTAGCCCCTTGCTGGCAAGGTGGCGCACCTAGCGATGGTCGCGCTTATTCGTACCGCCTGTGGCTGGCGACCATAGGCGAGACGCTGCGCCCAGTCGGTGCCAACTTGCCGCAAACCATCCTTGCCTATCTCCTCGGCGCGGCGGATATTGATACCGCACTCGTGGTAACGTGGCTTTAGCTGCTGGCAGATGTAGTCCACCGTCGGCACGGGCAGCGACTGCAACTCGCGGGGAACGTCGCTGATGAAGGCGGCGAGGTTGATGACCATTTCGAGGTTCGCCCCCGGCTTGGCGGCGCGGGCGATGCTGTGCAGCAGGCACGGCTCCGCCTGCACGAGGCCAGACAGCAGGCTACCCCATGGCAGGTTGATGGTGAGGCAATCGGCAGTAGCGGTCAACTCGGCGGGCAAGTCCTCGGCGTTGGCTAGCACGTACAGAACGTTGGGTAGACCACCGCGACTGGGCTTCTTCACCGCCTTAGCCGAGTATTCCGCCAACTGCGTGGCGTTCGCGTCTATACCAATTGATAAGGTATCGGGGCGGCGGGCGGCGAGGCGATAGGGGTAACGACCATCACCGCAGCCCAAGTCGAGAGCCACGGTGGGATAGGGAGCAACTAGGTGCTGATATTAGCCGACATCCACCTGTAGGGTGGCCTTGCCGCGCACGATGTACATCTGGGGTCGCCTGTCTAGCCGCGCCTGCGGAACTAGGGTGATGATGCCAAAACACCTCCCCACGTCCGGGAGGTGTGTAATTCGTCTACAAGGGTGCGCTAGGAGGGACTTGAACCCCCAATCCCTTACGGGCATATGCTCCTAAGGCATACGCGTATACCAATTCCGCCACTAGCGCGTTGGTCTGACGTGCCTAATTATACCATAACTTGCCCCCGGCGTGCAAGGATAGGCACGATTATGGTATAATCCCCACTGATTGATGGTGATTATCCGAGAGTGGGGGTGCATGGAAGATAGGTACGAGGTAATTGTCATCGGGGCGGGGCACGCGGGCTGCGAGGCGGCGTTGGCGGCGGCGCGGATGGGGCGACGCACCCTGCTGCTGACCTCCAACTTGGATACTGTGGCCTTGATGCCCTGCAACCCCAGCGTGGGCGGGCCAGCAAAGGGCCATGTGGTGCGCGAACTCGACGCGCTAGGGGGCGAGATGGCCCGCGTCACCGACCGCACCTTCATCCAAATCCGCACCCTGAATACCGGCAAGGGTCCCGCCGTGCAAGCGTTGCGGGCGCAGAGCGACAAGCGACTGTATGCCGCGACCATGAAGCAGGTGATAGAGCAGCAGCCCAACCTGCACCTGAAGCAGGCGATGGTCAGCAAATTGGTGATTGGCGAGCAAGCGGGGCGGCGGGTGGTGCGCGGCATCGTCACCAATGGCGGAACGGTCTATTACGCCACCTCGGTAGTGCTGACTACTGGCACTTTCCTACGCGGGCGCATCGTGATGGGCGAGACTACCCTAGCGGCGGGGCGAGCAGGCGAGGCCCCGTCAATAGAGTTGGGCGAGACGGTGGAGAGCCTCGGCTTCAAGCTGCTGCGGCTGAAGACTGGCACCCCGCCGCGTGTGGATGCGCGGAGCATAGACTTCAGCGCAACCATACCACAGTACGGCAGCGACACCCCCCTACACTTCAGCCACTGGCCCACCGACCCCACCTTGCTAGACCCCCTGCCGATTTACCCCAACCAGCACCCTACCAACTGGCGGTGGCAGATGGCCTGCTACTTGATACACACCAACGCGGACACCCATGAGGTGATACGTCGCAACATCCACCGTGCCCCCATGTTCAGCGGCATCATCGAGGGGGTAGGGCCGCGCTACTGCCCCAGCATCGAGGACAAGGTGGTGCGCTTCCCCGACAAGGAGCGACAGCAGCTATACCTAGAGCCGGAGGGCTGGCAGACCCACGAGGTGTACGTGCAGGGGGCGAACACCAGCCTGCCCGAAGATGTGCAGATTGCCATGCTCCGCACTATCCCTGCCCTACGCGATGCCGAGATAATGCGCCCCGGCTACGCGGTGGAGTACGATGCGGTGCAGGCCAGCGAGTTGCAGGCGACCATGGAGAGCAAGCGGGTTGCCAACCTGTTCCTCGCGGGCCAGATTAACGGCACGTCGGGCTACGAGGAGGCAGCGGGGCAGGGGATACTGGCGGGTATCAACGCCGCGCTCCGCGCCGGTGGCTTGCCCGACCGTGCTGTCCGCGATACCGATATGCCCGCTGTGACCGGCGCGGTCATCGCCCAGCTAGAGCGCGGCGAACTGCTCATCCTCCCCCGCAGCCTCGCCTACATCGGGGTGATGGCCGACGACCTCACCACTAAGGAGCTACGCGAACCTTATCGGCTGATGACCGCGCGGGCCGAGCATCGCACCCTGTTGCGGAGCGACAACGCCGACCTGCGCCTCGCCGCGATTGGCTACCGGCTGGGCCTGCTTTCCGATGAGCAATACGCGGCGGTAGAGAACCGTCGCGCGATGATTGCCACCACCCTCGACCGCCTCAGCCAGCAGCGGCTCACCCCCACCACCGCGCTGAACGCCACCCTTGCCGAAGCAGGCTACCCCCCTGTCGCCCACCCCAGCAGCGTGCTGGATTACCTGAAGCGGCAGGATGTCCACTACCCCGTCCTCGCCCACCTCCCCGACCAACCCCCGCTCGTCGCCCAAGATAGCCTCCACGCCGCGCTCACCGGCGGATTGCCGATGGCCGATGGCAATGATGTAGGGACGCAATTCATTGCGCCCTTGTCGGTCAGGCAACAGGGCGTGATTTATCACGCCCCTACACCAACCACCTCAAACCTCAAACCTCAAACCTCAAACCTCGACTCAAACCTCAAACCTCAAACCTCAAACCTATACCGAGATGTCGCCGAGCAGGTGGAGTTGACCGCCAAGTACGCGGGCTACATCGCGCAGGAGCAGGACGCAGTAGCGCGGGCACAGGCGATGGAGGGGCGGCGACTGCCCGACGATTGCGACTACCTGAGCATGGACAGCCTGCGGGCCGAGGCGCGACAGAAGCTGCACCAGATGCGCCCTGCCACACTGGGGCAAGCGGCGCGGCTGGCGGGGGTGAATCCGGCGGATGTGGCGGTGCTGATGGTCTATCTCCAACGCGCCGAGGGGCTGGCACGATTATTGTTATTAACCCCCAAATATGGTAAAATTGGACAACGCGAACTGCGCGGTGGCCTGCTGCGGCGGGCCGCGATTTGTTTGGGCGCGGTGGCAAATTGTGACGGAGCATAATTGGCTAACTCGATTCTGATCATATCCGACATCCACGCGAACCTGTCCGCGCTGCAAGCGACCCTCACCGACTTCCGCGCCGAGGCGGGCGAACCAGTGGCAATTTGGTGTATGGGCGACATCGTGGACTATGGGGCCGAGCCGAACGAGGTGATTGCCCTGCTCCAAGAGTACCCCACTATCTGCGTGGCAGGCAACCACGAGATGGCAGCGCGGGGCGAGGAAGAAGTGGCGATGTTCAACCCCGAGGCCCGCAAGAGCGTGCTGTGGACGCAGCAGCACCTCAGCGAAGTGAGCATCAACTACCTTCGCAAACTCCCCAAGATTGTCACCCTCGATAGCGACGATGCGGACTTCACCCTTGTACACGGCAGTTTGCGTGACCCGATGTGGGAGTACGTGCTGGACAATGAGGTGGCCGCCGACCAATTTGTGCTGCTAGAGACGCGGCATGGGCTAATCGGCCACAGCCACCTGCCCATTTACTTCCGCCTCGTACAACTCGACCGCAAGCACGCCGGGGTGCGCCGCGAGGAGGGCAGCCACAACCATGTAGTGCCGGTAGGCGGCTACAAGGACAGCGAACGGCTGCTACTCAACCCCGGTGGGCTGGGCCAACCCCGCGACGGCGACCCCCGTGCTTGTTACGTCATCTACGACCAAGACCACCGCACCATGCGCTATCGCCGCGTTGCCTACGACATCAAGGCCGCCCAAGCGAAGATACGCGCGGCGGGTCTGCCCGAACGCTTTGCCAAGCGGCTTGAGCGGGGAGCGTGAGCTAAGGTTTGAGGTTTGAGGTTTGAGGTTTGAGTTATTTAGGCGCACCTTCTGACCAATCAGCATTATCTACATTCTACATTCTACATTCTACAATCCAGAATCAGGGAGGGTATGGACAGTTCAAGTACGATAGCGGCATCACATCCAGCAGCAGGGTTGTTGACACTAGCGGCAGAGTTGCCGCTTGCGATTGACCCCTTTATTGGCGGGGTCATCATTGTGCTTTGCATCATCGGGGTGGCCTTCTTCTCTAGCTCGGAGGCGGCCCTGATTTCGGTCAATCCGGTGCGGATTCGCTACCTTGTGGAACAGGGCAACCGCGCGGCGCGGACGGTGGAGAGCCTTACCCAACAGCATAGCAAGCTATTCGCCACCATCCTACTCACCGAGAACGCGCTGATTATCTTCGCCTCCTCGATTGCCACTGTGATTGCGGTCGGCTTGCTGCAAAATAACACCACCCTAGCGACCCTGCTGGCGACCCTGTTCGATGTCACTATCGTGGTCATCTTCGGCGAAATTACCCCCAAGACGCTGGCCGCCCAGCACGCGGAGCAATGGTCGCTCATCGTCGCCCGCCCGATAAGCGCATGGTTGAAGCTGATTACCCCGGTGATTTGGCTGTTTACCCTGCTCACCAACATGATTGTCAAAATCATGGGGGGGGATACACATGGTCGCTCGTCGCTTGCCACCGAAGAAGAGATTAGGATGCTCATCAACCTTAGCTCGGAAGAGGGGCAGATGCGGCAGGCGGAGAGCAGGCTGTTGCAGAATGTGTTCAAGTTCGGCGACCGCCAAGCCCGCGAGGTGATGACCCCGCGCACCAGCATTGATGCGGTCAGCGCGGAAGACAGCATCGGCGAGTTCCTCGACGTATTCGCCGAGATGGGTCACTCCCGCTTCCCCGTGATACGCGAAGACCTCGACGATGTGGTCGGTATCCTCTACGTCAAGGATGTGCTGATGGCGATTTTGCCAACCCCCCCCCCCCCAAC
>JBBSEE010000075.1:0-8329 GCA_038239995.1 Chloroflexia bacterium
ATTTTGGTGTGTTATGTCAACAATTACCTCAATCGGGCATCCACCCCATAGCGTCGCGCTCGTGCAATGGTGATAGCGTAGACCCGCGTTGCCCCTGCCTCGCGCAGGGCGCGGGCGCAATCTTGCAGGGTCGCGCCGGTGGTGTACACGTCGTCTAGCAGAGCAACCCGCTTACCTTGCACCTCGTCCCCGCTACAGGTGAATGCCCCCGCCACGTTGCTACGCCGCTCCGCCATGCCGAGGCCGACTTGGGGGCGGGTATGGCGGGTGCGCTGCAGACCCACCGTGTCGGTGTAGGGAAGGTCGAGTTGGGCGGCGAGTTGGGCGGCGAGCAGGGCGGACTGATTGTAGCCCCGCTGCCGCAAGCGGGTGGGATGCAGCGGCACCGGGGTGAACAGGTCAATTGCCCCCCGCTGCAACCATATGGGCCAGCGGTGGGGGCGACGGGCGGCAAGATGGGCGAGGGTAGGGGCAATCGCTTGGCCGCCCCGATACTTCAGCCGTCGAATTGCCGCATCCACCGGCGGTTGATAGTAGCAGAGGGCGAAGGCAGCGGTCAGGTAGCTGGGTTGGTGGCGGCAAGAGTAGCAGAGCGCACCATCGGGGTCGGGGTGGTCGCAATAAAGGCAAGTGGGGTTACGCACGAAGGGGGCAGCGGCGGCGCAGGCGGGACAGATGAACTCGCCCACCTTGCGGCAGCCGAGGCAGCGGCGGGGGAACAGCAGGTCGAGCAGGGGTTGGATTAAGCGGGCGACAGGGTTCACTGCGGATACTCCTCAATCTTTAGCTGGTCGCCTATCTCCGTATGGCTGGAGAACAATACCCCGGCGGGCAATTCCAGTACCGACTTGGCCCCGCGCACGAACTTGCTGAACCGCCATGCCTTCATGCTGTGCATCATGTGCAGCACTTCACCATCCGCGCTGAGGAAGGCGGCATCGAAGGAGAAGCGCATGAACAGGCTATGTATCGCGTTGTCGCCGACAATGAACAAAGCCGCGCCGGGGGCGAGGCTCTTGCGGCCCATCAGGCCGAGGAAGCGACTGAAGTAGTTATCCGCGAAGTGCGCTTCCTCGGCCAGAGTGGTATGACGGGCGGGGTTAGTGACGCGGGCGAGGCGCATCAGAACGCGCCGCCGCCCATGAACTTCGGCACCGAGGGGCCGAGGATGACGATGTAGATAGCGGGGAAGATGAGGAAGGCCATCGGTAGCAGCATCAGCACTGGGGCGCGGTGGGCTTGCTCCTCGGCCAGTTGGCGGCGGCGTATCCGCATCTGGTCACTCTGGATACGTAGCACCTTCGCCATGCTGACCCCAAGTTGCTCGGCCTGCACCAACGAGGCGATGAAGGTGTTGATTTCGGTTACGCCGGTGCGCTTCGCCATCTCGCGCAGGGCATCGCGCCGCGCCTTGCCCACCTTGATTTCGCTGAGTACCTTCTGGAACTCGAAACTGAGTGGCCTATCCCACTTCTCGGCCACGCGGGTCATCGCAAGGTCGAGACCCAAGCCCGCCTCCACGCAGACAGTAAGCAGGTCAATCGCATCAGGCAGGGAGCGCAGCAAGGCCTTCTTGCGGGCGCGTATCTTCTGGCCCAGCCACATAGTAGGGGTGAGATAGCCGATCATGGTCAGAATCACGGTGTAGAGGATAGCGTTGAAGCTGCCACCGTCGGGCGGGGCAATCACGAAGAAGAGCAGCAGGGAGATAACCAGCATACTGATACCCGCCAACGCCCGCAGCCCGATGAAGTTGGCCGCGGTCATCCCGCCGGGGTTGCCCGCATACATCAGGTTCATCTTGATGCGCTCGGCTTCCTTCTCCGGGCTGAACTTGCCGAGGATGCCGATGAAGCCGTTCACGATCGGCTTAATCGCGCGGTCGAAGAAGGGTTGCTCTAGCTCAAGCTCCTCCAAGGTGCGCGGTCGCTCCGCAAAGGTGCTGAGGCGGTCTTCGATGGTCGCCACCGCGCGGGGGCGGCTGAACACCCACACGAAGTAACCCACCACCGCCACCGCCAATACCACGAATAGGCCAATAACCAATATATTCATGACTGAACCTCCTTGAAGCAATGACTAGATGTCAATACGCACAATCTTCTGGATGATAATGAAGCCGAGGATGACCATTACCCCCGCACAGATGGGCATACACACCCACGGCCACACGAACATACTGCTCATATAGATGGGGTTGATGGTCATCAGCAGCATACCGAGCAAGATGGGGATGGCGCAGATGATATAGCTAGAGATGACCCCTTGCGCGGTGAGGGCCGCGATTTCGCCCTTGATGCGAACCCGTTCGCGGATGGTATGGGCGATGGTGTCGAGGATAGTGGCAAGGTTGCCGCCCACCTCGTACTGGATGTTGATGGCCGTGACCATCAGGTCGAGGTCATCACTGGGCATTCGGCGCAGCAGGTTGTTGAGAGCTTCTTGACTGGATAGGCCGAGGCCCACCTCGCGCACCACGCGGCGAAACTCGTCGCTCATCGGTGCCGCCCCCTCGCGGGCCACTAGCTCCATTGATTGCAGCAGACTGTAACCGGAGCGCAGCGAGTTGGAGAGCAGCACGATGGTATCGCTCAACTGATTGTTGAACATCTTGATACGCTTGCCGCGCATATAGCCGACATACATATCGGGGATGAACAGGCCGACGATTGCCCCCACGATGCCGAACACGAAGGCGAAGGCATCCGCCCCCCGCCCGATGTATAGGCCAATCAGCCCGCCCACCACCACGCTGCCCAGCTTAATCATCAAGAACTCGCCGACGGTGAGCTTGACATCGGCTTGGGCCAGCCGCTTGGCGGTCTCTGCGGCAAAGCCGCGATTGGCAATCACCTTGTCGAGGCGGGCGGCCAGCGCATTAGAGGCATCGTGAGCGGCGGCCCGCTCCATTGCCTCCTTCCGCGCCTTGTCCACCGTGCCGAAGCGTTCGAGGCGGGCTTCCACCTCGCCGCCGCGCCCCAGCCGCATCACCAGCAGGCCGCCCAGCACCGCTGCCAACAAGCTGATGCCTGCGGCGATGAGTATCGGATTGCTAAAGTTCATGTTGCTACCCCTCCTACTAGGGACGAAGAAAAGATGAGATAAATTGGCGGCTTAGAAGAACTTGTCGGTATAGCCGAAGATGTTGGGCGGTAGGTAGATGTTCATAATCTCGAACCGCTCGATAAACTTGGGGCGCACCCCGGTAGGCTTCATCCGCCCCACGATGCGGCCATTCTCGATGCCGGTTTGCTCGAACTCGAAGATGTTTTGCAGCACAATCACGTCGCCCTCCATCCCCTGTACCTCGGTGATGGAGACGACCTTGCGGCTGCCGTCACGCATCCGATCTTGGTGGACAATCAGGTCTAGGGCGGAGGAGACCTGTTCGCGGATAGCCCGCAACGGCAAGTCCATCCCCGCCATCAGCACCATCGTCTCGAAGCGGGACAGGGTGTCGCGGGCCGAGTTGGAGTGGGCGGTGGTCATCGAACCATCGTGGCCCGTGTTCATTGCTTGCAACATATCGAGGGCCTCACCGGAGCGGCACTCGCCGACGATGATGCGGTCGGGGCGCATCCGCAGACAGTTGACTACAAGGTCGCGGATGGTGACTTCGCCTTTGCCCTCGATGTTGGGGGGGCGCGACTCCAGCGTGACCACGTGTTCCTGCCGCAGTTGCAACTCTGCCGCGTTCTCCACCGTGATGATACGCTCGTCCGAGGGGATGAAGGTGGACAGCACGTTGAGGAAGGTGGTCTTGCCGGTGCCGGTGCCGCCGCTGACCACGATGTTGAGCCGCGCTTCGACACAGGCCTTGAGGAAGGTGGCAATCTCTGGAGTAATCGTGCCCAGCCGAATCAGGTCGTCAATCGTGAGCGGCTTGCGGCTAAACTTACGAATGCTGATCGTCGGGCCATTCAAGCAGAGCGGGGGGATAATCACGTTCACGCGGGAGCCATCGGGCAAGCGGGCATCCACGTAGGGACTAGACTCGTCAATGCGCCTGCCCAGCGGGGCGACGATACGGTCAATCACCCGCATCACGTGGTCATTGTTCTGGAACACGATATTGGTCATCTCCAGCTTGCCACGTCGCTCGACGAACACCTGCTGGGGGCCGTTGACCAGTATTTCCGTAACGGTGTCATCGTTGAGCAGGGGCTGGATGGGGCCGAAGCCGAGTATCTCCGCCTCAACCGCATCGAACAAGCGGGCGCGTTCCACGCGGGTGAGGATGATATTCTCGCTGTCCAGAATCTGGCTGAAGATTTCCTCCACTTGGCGGCGCACCTCGTCGGTGCGACGCAGGTCGAGCTTGGGGTCAAGCTCGGCAATCAGCTTGTTCTGCACCCTTGTCTTCAGGTCCAGATAGCTATCCTTGCCCCCCGCTTGCGCGGCAGCCGCAGGCGAACCGGGACGAGGAGAGTTGCCGTTGCCCGCCCCATTGTTGGGGATTTGGCTGGGGTTGAGTTGGCCGCTATTCAATTGCCCGCTGTTCAGTGGCCCGCTGATGGGGTTGCCGGTAGTCGAGCCGGGGATACCGTCCGCGCCACCGATACGCTTGAGCAGAGACATAAGGTTTACCTTCTTTCTAAAAAAGCTACCTGTAACTTGGGGGCTGGGCTTCCACCGTCGTCCCAGTCTAAACTAGCCCGCCCTGCCAGCGGGGGATGGGTTATCCCCGATTACTGAGCGGCAGACGGAAGCGGGACAGCATCCCGCTGTTCGTGGTCTGCTCGTCCTTCTTCTTGGGCGCGGTCTTCTCCTTGTCGCTCTCCTCGCCCAACTTCAGCGCGGCGATGCCCCGCGCTAGGGTGAACATATCTTTGCTTACTGGGTTGTCGCGGGTGGAAATCACCAGCGGCACGCCTTGATTCACCGACATGGTGACGGCGCGGGCATCGGAGGTGATGGTAAAGTCCACCTTGTGGCGTAGGGTATCCTCCACGTTCTCCAGCGCAATCCCCATCTTCGCGTCGGCGCGGTTGAGGATGAGCATCACCTTCTCTGGTGGGTAGCCCAACTTGTTGATAACCTCAAGGTATATCTTCACATCTTTGATGCTGGTCATCTCTAGGGTCATCACCAGCAGGATGCGGTCGGCGGTGTCGGTCACGGCCAGCATCGAATCGGCAAACGAGGGGGCGGTATCCACGATGATGTAATCAAACGACTTCCGCATCTCAGCCAGCACGCGGCGCATCACCTCGCCGGTGACGAGGTCGGCGTGTTCCGGCTGGGTGGGGGCGAGCAGCACCCGCACCCCGCTGGTATGGCCCACCATCACATCGCTGAGTAGCTCGGCATCAATCTCATCGAGACGGCTGACGAGGTCGTAGACGGTCTTGTTCGATAGCAGGTTCAGCACCACCCCGACATCGCCGAAGGTGAGGCTGGCATCCACCAGCGCGACCCGCTTGTTGGTACTCTGCTTCAGGGCCACCGCGAGGTTGCAGGCCACCGTGGTGCGACCCACCCCCCCCTTGGGGCTGAAGATAGCGAACACCCGCCCGCTGCTCTCCTCCTCATCGGCGGGGTTCGGTTGGCCCATCGCGGAGTAGTTGACCAGCCGCTTCTTGCTCGATTCTAGCCGATGCACGTGGCGGATGCTCTTGAGCAACTCGTCGCTGCCGAAGGGCTTGACCAGAAACTCCCGCGCCCCCGCCAACATCGAACGGCGCAGGTAGTCCTGCTCCCCTTGCACCGACATCATGATAATGGAGGTGGTGGGCAACTCCGAAGTGATAATCTCGGTCGCCTGTATCCCATCCATGTCCGGCATATTGATGTCCATCAGCACAATATCGGGCAGCAAGGCCCGACTCATGTTGATGCCCTCTTGCCCGTTGGTCGCCGCGCCCACTACTTCCATGTCCCGCTCGAACATCAACAGCTTGCTCACGAGGTCGCGGTTCTCCGGGTTGTCATCCACAATCAGCACCCGAATCTTGCTCTGGCCTTCCATTGCTTGTCCGTTCCTTTAGTAGAGATAGAAAGATAACAAAGATATTGTGATAACTGCGAAACCTCGGTTTGCTGCGTAGGGGCGGTTTGCCTTCGCCCTGATTGGTGGTGCGCCCACATCCGCATCGTAGATAGGGCTGCGCCCCCACCGGCAACTAGACCGGCGGGGGCTGGACCGATTGACTTTTTACGGTCGGGCCGGCGGCGTGACGACGAACGGGGCCGGGACTTTGATGCCGAAGTTCTGAATCATATCTTGGTCGGTGACACCCACCGTATTGGTGGTCGCATCGTTGCGGCGGTCGTTGCGGTTGCGTAGCACGATGGTCATCGTCCCCGCCCCCACTTGGTCCTGCACTGTGGCTTGGCCGCCAGCGCCATTGACTGCCACTTGGTCACGCATGAACTTGAGGACCTCGGCCTCCTGCGGGGTGACATCGAGCAGCAGTAGTTGGGTATCGGTGCCGCGTGCTTGGTGGCGTACTAGAGCATCAGCGGGCGGTGGATTGGGCAACTGGATCACCTGGATCACGTGTACCGCTTGCAGAATCAGCTTGGTGCTGTTCAGGTCGTAGAGCTTACGCGAGGGCGCGATTGGCGGCGCACCGGGGGCGAGGGGCTGCGGCTCGTCCACCTGCACTTGGAAGCGTTGCGTCCACATGATGTCAATGTAGTCGCCGCTAATCACCTGCCCCGCCACCCCATTCTCATCGCCGATAGCGAGGGAGACCACGCGGCGATTGACGTTGGCGGGGGTGGGTGACGGTTCGCTGGGCAGCGGCGTGGCATAAGGGATGATGTTGGACAGGCCCGGCTCGGACAGGTCGCTGAGTTTCACCGTTTGGCCCGCCGCAAAGCTATGCAGGGCCATCTTCCCAATCACCGTACTAGGGTCAATCGCCGCGCCTTCGGGGACGGCGTTGATGTTCACGTCGGCCACTTGTAGCATCTCCGGCGCGAGGATGGTAAATGGGTTGATGGGCACTTTGGCCTGCACCACTGACTTGGTGGTGGGTACTGGGGTGGTATTGGCTTGGTTATTCTGGTTGCTCAGATAGATATAGACGAAGACGAAGATAACTGCCGCCAGCAGCACGACCAGAATGATTGCCCCGATTGAGTTGCGTCTACGCATTCCGATGCTTCCTCCTAATATTTAGATTATAGCACAAGCTGTGCAATTTGAGAAGGGGGGGGTGGGCAGCAACTCGGCGGCATAGGCACAGGTAAACAAGGACAAGAAGTCGCTGCTTCAGAAGTCATGATAGCACGCGGGTACGTGGGATGCAATAGCCAAATGGTACTGATATGTCAAGTTGGGGGCGAACGCCCCGCGTCACTTTGCGTAACCGCGTGGTTGCTGGTAAAATAGCGGCATATGTCAAGCCGAAGCGCGGGGACGAGGATAATCGGGCGGGGAGCGGCGATTGCGCTGCTAGCCCTGACGATGCTGCTGACCACTGCCTGCTGGCCGCTGGCCGAGACTGCGCCGGGGGCAAAGGCGGGGGATAGCCGTAGCCTGCGACTGGGCGGCTGGCCTGCGCCCCTCACCCTCGACCCGGCGCGGGCCGCTGACCCTACCGCCCAGCAGGTGACGCGGCTGATTTATAGTGGGCTGATGGGCTATGACTCGGCGATGAAGTTGCAGCCCGACCTTGCCGCCGACTTCCCGATTAGCCGCGACGGTATCACTTATACCTTCACTCTACGTAAGGATGCCAGCCTGCACAACGGCAAGCGCGTGACTGCGGCGGACATCAAGTACAGCATCGAACGCGCCTGCCAGCCCGCCACTGTGCCCAGCAGCGAACTACCCTGCGCCCACGTGCTGGGCAACATCGTGGGGGTGGCCGACACGCTGGCGGGGCGAGGCGGCGGCATTAGCGGCATTCGCGCGTTGGACGACCTCCACCTCAGCATCGTCCTCAGCGGCACCGACAACACCTTCCCGTACAAGCTGGCCGAGCCGGTCGCCTTCGTGGTAGACCACGACCAAGTGCAGAGCGACCCCACATGGGCGCAGCATCCGGTGGGCAGCGGGCCATACCGCGTGCAGGGCTTCGATGGACAGCGGCTGGAATTGGCCCACTACCCCGATTACTACGGCGAACTACCGACCCTAGATTATCTGGATTTCCAGTTCGGCGGCGAGGCGGTGGCTGACTACAAGGCGGGCAAGCTAGATGTGGCGTGGGCCAGCGGGACAGCCAGCAGCGCAGCGTCCCTGACCAGCCCCAACCTGCGGCTCACCTACTGGGGGTTGAACAATCGGGTCAAGCCCTTCGACGACCCCCATGTGCGGGCCGCATTCGCCGCTGCGCTGGACGTAGACAGCTTGCCCGCCAGCGGCAGTGTGCCCGCC
>JBBSEE010000076.1:0-8324 GCA_038239995.1 Chloroflexia bacterium
ATCGCCTCCGCAAGGGCCAATCAATACGCTTCACAAGGTGGCAGTGAATTGCCCACATCGTCAACAAGCTAAGAAAAAGAGGGGGAGCGGCGGGGGTCTGGGGGTAAGCCCCCAACTGGTGCAGATAGATGTGGCTGACCTGCACCAGCACTCACCAAACGCTTTAGTGCCTCCATCACTCGCTCAGTTACGATTGGCCGCTACGCGCGTGACCAGTTGGGGGCTTACCCCCAAACCCCCTGTTGCACCGCCGCTGCGCCGCTCCCCTGCCCGATTACCGCCCATAACCGCTTCATCTCTGCTGACTGGTAGCCCCCACCGTAGGGCGTGATAAATCAAACCCCTACTTCTTTAATCTTTAATCTTTAATCTGAGCTAAGGCAGAATAGACCAGTCGGGCGGTAGTTGGTAGTGGTAGAGTTGGCGGGTGGGCTGGCCGTCGCGGTGGATGCGCCCACGGTCCTCGCGCTTCACCTCGGCGTAGGTGTTCTGCACTTGGATGATGCGCTTCTGGGTCAGGTTGAACAGCACCACGCCCGCCTTCACCGGCGTGAGGCTGATTTCACGGGTCACGTCGTCCACCACCCGAAACGGAGGAAGTTCGTGGTCGCGCTTGTCGGCGGCGAACAGCTTGATGGCCGCATCGAAGTTGGCGTGTTGCTCGCGACTGTTGCGCTCGTCGAACCCGGCCAGCGCGTTCAGCACCGTGTCGCCCAGACGGTCATCGTATGGTGCCGTGGCGGCCAACAGTTCGTAGACCGTGTTAGGGGCGGGCTGACGGCTGCACGCGGCCACCAAAGCCTTCAGCCCATTGCACGGCGCAATGAAGCTAACCGTGCCATTCGGGTCTATTATCGTAAATCGCATGATGTACACGACAATCTCCCCCTCACCCTAACCCTCATCCCAGTGGGGATAGGGGATTAGCGGGCAAGGTTTTCCAGTTCGGTTTTGTTGAAGCCGACCATCCCCCGCGAACCGCGCTTGACAAGGGGACGGCGCAGCAGGGCTGGCTGCTCGGTCATTAGCCTAATCAGTTCGTCCTCGCTAATCTCACGTTGGTCGAGACCAAGTTCCTTGTAGGCAGTCGCGCGGGTAGACAGAGCCTCGTGCGCGGTCAAACCCACACTGTGCAGCAGTTCACGTAGTTCATCTGTGGTGAACCGCTGCTTGAAGAAGTCGCGGCGGGTGTAGCTAACCCCCAACTCGTCGAGCGCAGCCTGCGCCTTCTTACAGCTAGTTCAGGTGGGGTGAACGTAGATTTCCAGCGGCTCGGACATGGTTTGCCTCCCATAAAAAGGGGCGCAAGCGATGCGCCCGTGAGATTAGCCAAATTGCGTACCCTATTATACCGATTCGGGGGGCGCGGCTGCAAGATTTTACGATGCGGATGATACAACCCGGCTAATCGGTGGTATAATAGAGGAACAAGATTGGTCGCCATCTTTGCCATGAAGATAAAGGACAAGCAGCCAACGGATTGAAAAAACGGATAAACGGATTAGGGCGGTGGTAAGGAAGCCAAAATGGTGTAGGGGCGAATCGCATACGCCCTGCTGACTGACCACTATGCCCATCGTAAGCAATCATACCTGCCCACATAGTTACGATACACGTTGATGGGGGGGAACTGGGCGTATGCGATTCGCCCCTACGTCATCCTTGCTAGTTCAGAATAAGCGTTGGTGCAAAGATAGTGATATAAGCAAAAAGGAGCAGACAATGAACGCAGCATGGGTACGACGCGGGTATGCCCTCGTCATCGGCGCGGCAGTGATGGCAACAGTGATTATGGCGGGGAGCAACGTGATTGCCAGCAACGCCCCGCGTCCTAATATTGACTGCACCCACACCTCGGTGGGCCTCACCCCGCTGAACGACCTCGGCAGTGGCAGCTATCATGGGTATATAGGGGGACTGTACATTAACGGCACTAATTTCCTGCCACTGGATTACCGCTGGATGGGCCGTGCCCGCACCCAGTTGGTACTACCCCGCGATGCCAGCGGCCAGCCCAACCCCAACGGCAAAATCGTGCTGCTCTCCATTGGAATGTCCAACACCACTATGGAGTTCTCCACCTTCAAGCCGCTGGCCGATGCCGACCCCGCCAAGAACCCTAAGTTGACGATTGTGGATGGGGCGCAGGGGGGACAGGATGCCACGATTATCCGCAACCCCAACGCTGCCTTTTGGGGTATCGTTGACCAGCGACTGGCCGCCGCCGCGGTGACGGACACGCAGGTGCAAGCCGTATGGCTGAAGGAGGCAATTGCGAACGAGAATCACCCCTTCCCCGCCGACGCGACCAACCTACGTGACGCGCTCAATGACATTGTGGGTATCATGCAGAAGCGTTATCCCAACTTGCAGATGGTCTTCCTCGCCAGCCGCATCTACGCCGGTTATGCTACCACTACTCTCAGCCCCGAACCCTACGCCTACGACAGCGGGTTCGCGGTCAAGTGGCTAATCGAGCAGCGCATCACTGGCAACGGCAGTGGACCATGGCTGGGCTGGGGGCCTTACCTGTGGGCGGACGGCCTCAATCCCCGCAGCGATGGCCTGCAATGGCTCTGCGCCGACTTCCAAAGTGACGGCACCCATCCTGCCGCTAGCGGCCAGCAGAAGGTGGCGAATATGTTGCTCACCTTCTTCAAGACCAACGAGATGAGCCGAAGCTGGTTCACCAGTGGGTCGGGTAACGATTAGCGATGCACCGCTTCTTCGTCCCACCCGCCCTGTTCGCCGAATCCGACGGCCAGCTAGTCGAGCTAACTGGGGATATGGCGCACCAAATCGGCGCGGTGTTGCGGCTACGGGCGGGCGACTCCATCACCTTGTTGGATGGGGAGGGCGGCGAGTATGTAGCGACCATCGCGCAAGTGGAGCGGGGGCGAGTACGGGTCAAGCTGGGCACACACCATGCGGCGAAGGGCGAACCTAGCACCCAGATTAGTCTATATCAGAGCTTGCTCAAGGGCGAGAAGTGGGACTATCTGTTGCAGAAATGCACCGAGGTGGGGGTCAGCCGCTTCGTGCCAGTGGTCAGCGAGCGGTGCGTGGTCAGGGGTTTGGCGCGGCAGGAGCGGTATCAGCGCATCGTGCAAGAGGCGGCGGAGCAGGCGCGACGGGGGCGAGTGCCGCGCGTAGAGCCGAGCCTAGAGTTCGCCGCCGCCTGTCAGCAAGCGGCGGCGGAACACGAACTCTGCCTGTTGCTATGGGAGGGTGAGCCGAGCGTGGATATGGCTGCCGCGCTCCGTCCCGTCACCTCGCTGGCCCTACTGGTGGGGCCGGAGGGCGGCTACAGCGAAGCGGAAGTGACACTCGCGCACCAATGTGGTATAATATCAATCACGCTAGGGCCGCGCATCCTGCGGGCAGAAACGGCAGGATTGGTGGCGGCCACGATTGCGCTTTACTCATTCGGCGATATGCAAAGAGAAGGAACTAACCTAAGCAAGTTATGGAAATTGAACTAAAAGAAGGGGTGCGCCGTAGCCAACGCCAACCCGGCGGCCTGATTGCCACCGTAGACCCCGACAGCCCCGCGCACCGCCTCGGCATCACCCCCGGCGACCGCCTGCTGGCAATTGACGACCAACCGATTAAGGACATCATCGGCTTGCGCTTCCTGCAAACCGAGGCCAACCTGAAGCTGACCGTGCTGCGGCAGAGCAGCGCCGCGCCCGAAGTGCTGGACGTGAGCAAAGGCTATGCCGAGGATATTGGCATTGACTTCGCCGACCCCACCTTCGACGGCATCAAGCGTTGCAACAACCATTGCCTGTTCTGCTTCGTGGACCAAATGGCTCCCCGCTTCCGCCACAGCCTGTACATCAAGGATGACGACTTCCGCTATAGCTTCCTCTACGGCAACTTCATCACCATGACCAACGTCAAGGAAGAGGACTGGCAGCGGATTGACGAGGAGCGGCTCACCCCCCTGTACTTTTCGGTACACGCTACCGATATGGATTGCCGCCGCTACATCATGGGCAACCCCCGTGTGCCCGACCCTATCGAGCAACTCCGCAAGCTGGCGAGCATCAACATCCAAGCCCACACCCAAATCGTGCTATGCCCCGGCATCAACGATGGGGCGCAGCTAGAGCGCAGCGTAACCGACCTCGCCACCATGTACCCGACGGTGCAGAGCATCGGCATCGTGCCAGTGGGCCTGACCAAGTTCCGCACTCGCTACACCAATATCATGCGTAGCTACACCCTTGATGAGGCGCGGGCAATCATCGCGCAGGTGGGGCCATGGCAGCAGCAATTCCGCAAGCAGTTGGGCCGCACCCTAGTCTACCTCTCCGACGAGTGGTATCTGATGACTGGCGAACCGCTGCCCAAAGCCCCGCATTACGATGGCTTCATCCAGCTAGAGAATGGGGTGGGGATGGTGCGTCAACTGCTCGATGACCACCGCCGCGCTCTCCGCAAGCTGGACCGTGCCTTGCAGCAACGCGAGGGGCAGCCTTTCCCCCGCAAGCGGATTCGCCTAGTTTGTGCTACAATGATTGGCGCAACCATGCAACAACTTATCGCTGAACTGAACCGCTACCCCGGCCTCGAAGCCGACCTGCTGGTGCTGGAGAACGAACTGTTCGGGCCGCAGGTGACAGTCAGCGGGCTACTCACCGCCAAGCAGGTGATTAAGGAACTGAAGGCGATGGGCGACCTCGACCAGCTTGACGCGGTGATACTGCCGGATGCGATGTTCAACATCAACGAGTCGCGCACCCTCGACGACTACTTGCTGCCGCAGATTGCGGAAGAACTGGGCTTGCCGGTGGGGGCGGCGGATAATTTTAGCGAGGTTGTAGACTTTATTCACATCCTGTGATATAATGGCATCAAGGCAAGCCTTAGCGCGGCGCAAAGCTGGCGGGTAGAGCGCGGCAACAACGAAGATAGGCTACCATCAGGAGGAGATAAGGATGTTCCCACGCCAAGTTGACGAGGCTATAGACGACGGGAGTGGTAGTAGGGCGGGCATCGCACCATCATCTGCCATGTGGCGGAGGGGGGTGGCGCAACGATGAGCGACATCATCACCCCGCCGGGGGCCGAGCTAAAGAACGAATACCACTACCAGAACCCGCGCCAAGCTGCGACCAACCTCTATTACCCCAACAACATGGGCCGCTTCTTCTTCATCGCGATGGAGGAGTTGCTAGGCAAGAATGGCTTGAACGCGGTGCTGAATCTCGCTGGTCTCAGCCGCTTCATCAACAACTACCCACCCAACAACTTGGAGAAGAAGTTCAGCTTCGCCAACTATGCGGCCATCAATCAAGCGATTGAGGACTTCTACGGGGTGCGCGGCTCGAAGGGGCTGCTGCTCCGCGCCGGTAAAGTCAGCCTCGACCGCGCCCTCACTGAGTACACCGCCATCGCCGGGGTGGGCAATCTCGGTATGCGGCTGATGCCCCAGAACATCAAGATTAAGATTGCCCTCGGCGTGGTGGCCCGCACCTTCAGCACGATTAGCGACCAAGTCAGCAAGGTGAGCGACAGCGAGGAAGGGTTCCTCTACGAGAACGAGACTTGCTCGATGTGCTGGCACCGCAGCGTCACCGCCCCCTGCTGCCACGTGGCGACCGGGGTGTTGACCGAGGTGTTGCACTGGGCCACCGGCAAGAACTTTCGCGTCACTGAGCTTCAGTGCATGGGTATGAACGCGCCCACCTGTAGGTTCCTGATTGATAAAACGCCGATTGAATAGGGCGGGGGCTGCGGGTGGTCTGACCCCAGCGCGGACAAGGGGTCTACCCCTCGCCCCGCGATAGGCGAGAACCGCCGCTTTTGAGCGCAAATCAACTTGCAAGTTCGCAAGAAGGCTTGAGAGTTGTACTAGATGGATTGAGGCTGGGATGCGGAAGGTAATTCTGCGTGACCATCATCGGGTACCGCCCTTCAATGAATACGCTCGTGACCTGCGTATCTTGAACAAGGTGCTATGGCTATACCAGCGTGATGTGCTGTCGCGGCATTGCGATACCGAGGTGGTACTCGATGATGAGGACGACCTAAAGTCCTTGCGCTCGAACGAGGAGTTGCTGGTCTACCGCGACAGCCTCTTCTTCAACAGCCTGTTGGTGGACGAGTTTGTGCGTCGCGCCCGCGCCAGCGGTCAAGCCTGCCAAGTGGCCTTCAGCAAGGACGACAAGGCGATTGCCACCCACTCCATCCACCTACAGGATGGCATCCAGCTAATCGGTGACCAATTTCGCGGCGAACTGTGGTACTACCCGCACGGCTATGTGCCGGACGAACAGGTACAAGGGCTAGAGATTGACACCGACCCCATGGAGCTAGGCTATTACCACGTGCCCGATTATCTGGTGCCTAGCGGTTCGTTCGTCTATCAGGTGCCGCTGAAAGCCTTCATCCCGATTGAGAACTGGGTTCACGTGATGCTGGCGAATGCCCTGTTCGGGGCTTTGGGTTGGGCACGGCGGCTGCTGAAGGACTCGAACAAACTCAGCGTCAAGCTGAAGATATTGCTGAAGGCGATTATCGAACGCAAGCGGCTGCTTTCCTCCTCCGCACTGGTGCGGGTGGGACGTGGCTGCACCATTGACCCCACTGCCATCATTCAAGGGCCGACCATTATCGGCAACAACGTGAAGATTGAGGCGGGGGTGTTGATTGTCAGCAGCATCATCGGCAACAATGTAAACATCATGCAGGGGGCGCAGATGGTTCTGAGCGTGGTCAGCGACGGCTGCTACATCCCCTTCCGCGCCGCGCTCTACGGCACCTCGATGATGGAGAACTCGATGGTGTCGCAGAACACTATCCTGCAAGGCTCGGTGGTGGGCCGCAACACTTTTATCGGCGGGGGCAGCACCTTTACCGACTACAACCTGATGGGCAACCCGATTCGCACCATGCACCGGGGGATGCTGCAAGATGTGGGCATGGCCGCCTGCGGGTGCGCGGTGGGCCACGATTGTCGCATCGGCGCAGGCTTTGTCGTCTACCCCGGTCGCACCATCGAATCCGGTACTATCCTGCCTTACGAGGGCGACCGCGCGGTGATTGACCACGACATCCACTACCAAGATGTGCCGCACCATACCACTGACCGTTACGCCCGCCATGTGGTGATGGAGGAAGACCCCGCCAGCGGCTGGCTGTGGCTGCCCCACCGACCGGGCGAGGTGTTGCACAACGCCTCCTATGCTCCCCCAGTCACCAATATCAAGGACTTGAGCGAGGTGGCCGAGTGGGAGGATGATGCCGCCATCGGCGAACCCATCAGCGAGGGGGCGGATTATCGTCATGTGCCCCAGCACGACCTAAGCAGCCGCGCGGGCGAGCCAATCAGCCGCCTGCCCGAAGAGATACCCGAATATGTGGGGCCGCTTGCCAATCGCACCATGAGCGGGCAACATTACGTGGTGGGTAGCGACCAACGCAACGGTAGCAACGGCACCAATGGCGCGACCAATTACCCCGCGCCGGACCATAATGGGTATACCGACCCCAGCGCAGCCGAAACCAACGAGGGAGTGATGAGCCGATGAGCAAAGAGAAGATACTGGTAGTTGACGACGCACCCGACATCGCCAATATGTTGCAGTTCTACTTCAACTCGCAGGGCTATGAGACCAGCACGGTGGGCAGCGGCGAGGCGGGGCTGGACTTCACCCGTCGCACTATGCCCAATATTGTGCTGCTGGACATCAACCTACCGGACATGGACGGCTACGATGTGTGCGTCAACCTGCGTAAGCATACCCGCACTAGCCACATCCCGGTCATCTTCCTCACCGAGCGCAGCGAACGTAGCTCCAAGATGCGTGGGCTGGAGTTGGGGGTGGACGATTACATCACCAAGCCGTTCGACATCGAGGAGTTGCATCTCAAGGTGGTCAACGCCCTCAACCGCGCCAATCGCGAGAGCCTGACCAACCCCGTCACCGGATTGCCCGGCAGCAGGCTGATCGAGGAGCAGATGAAGCGGCTGCTGCACGAGCAGAACTGGTCGTTGGCAAGTATATCGGTGAACAACTTTGGCCCCTTCAACGAAGTGTACGGCTTTGTCGCGGGTGATGATGCGCTCAAGATTGTCGGCCTGATGATGGGCGAAGTGGTCAACCAGCATGGCAATATCAGCGACTTCATTGGGCATGTGGGCGGGGCCGACTTTATCCTCGTCACCACCCCCGACAAGGTGAAGGCGATTGGCGAGAACGCGATACTACGCTTCGAGCAGGACACCGCCCCGCTGTATTCGTACCAAGACCGCAAGGCCGGGTTCATGACCTTCATTGACCCCAGCGGCAAGCAACGCCAAGCCCCGCTGATGA
>JBBSEE010000077.1:0-8256 GCA_038239995.1 Chloroflexia bacterium
ATGGTCAACTGGTCAATGTGGCCGCTGGGTCTGACCGAATCCGCCAAGTTGATACTCCTATTGTCCCCGTCCATGCGATCATTTTGGTGGCAAATGGACCAGATGCACCCACCGAGCATCCACATAACTTCGTTATGTATCGTGTGCCCGCGCAAGTGGAAGGGGTACACATCGCCTCGGCCAACGGTCCGCGGCTGACCATCGTGCCCGACGACCTCAACAATCATGCCACGTTCATCTTCGATGTTGCTAGCCGCCAGTTCCTTACCGCTTTGGGCACGCCGATAGTGACTACGCCGGTACCGACTCCATAGCAAGGATACACGGATGCACCGAACCCAGATTATGATGAGGAGAGTTCAACGATGAGCAACTCCACCCGCCCGCCGGTCACTGCTTCACTCGGCATCGCCCGCAATGGCGCGAGCGACGATAAGCCTGCCCCCCAGAGCATTGCCCCACCGCCCGAAACCGACCAACGCGCCCAAGTGCGGGCCATCCGCAACCGCGTGGTGGCGGCGGGAGCGGAGGCGGCGCGACAGACCCCCGCCCCGATACGGGGCATGGCGCGGCTGGTGCGTGAGGTGGTGGACGAGTGCCGCCGCCAGGGTTTGAGCGAGGCCGCGATTGCCGCCGAGGTACAGAACCGTTCGATTGGCGATGTGGATGTGCGCCTCATCCGCGAACGCGAGCCGGGAGCCGCGCCGGGCAGCCCCGGCGATTTCAGCACTATCCCCGAAGATTTGGGTATCATCCTGCCCGGCGAGGAGATCAACGGCCACATCAGCGACGGGGCGGGCTACCTGAAGCTGCGCGAGAAGATGACCAACTTCGAGCGGCGGCTACTCAGCGAGTACCATTTCGATGTGCGTATCTACGATGTGTACGGGGTGGGCAACCCCCTGCTGCGCGAGATGCTGGCCGAAACCTTTCGCCGCCAGTACGACTTGCCCCTGACCGCGTCGCGCACCTTCGCCAGCATCGGGGCGTTGAGCGGGCTGGACTTTTCGATACGCACACTGGGGATATATTACCGCGACAAGTATGGGGCGCAACCCGCGCTCTGCTTCCCTGCCCCCGGCTTTGCGGTGGTGCTGTGGCAGACGGTTGCCAGCAACGTGGAGGCGATTAACTACCAGACCAGCGAGGCGGAAGGCTTCAAGCTGACCGCTGATAGCCTGAAGCGGCTGCTCACCGCCCACCCCAACCTACGGATGCTCTACCTGACCATTAGCAACAACCCCACCGCCTTCTCCTACGCGCCGGAGGAGTTGGCGATGCTCTGGCAGGTGATTGCCGAGGATGGCCGCGAACTTACAGTGCTGGCGGACACCGCCTATGTGGGCACCGGCCACCCCGACGAGGACAAGGCACGGATGCAGACCTTCCTCCATGCCCCCACCGCATACAACATCCTCGACCACATCATCTTTGTGAACAGCTTCAGCAAGATATACGGCTTGACCGGCGACCGCTTCGGCTGGGTTAGCACCACCAGCCAGAGCCTTGCCGACATCATTCAAGTGTCGTGGAACAACACCATTGCCGGGCTGCCCGCCGAGTGGCAACTGCGCTTCATGGCCTACGCCGAGTTGTTCAACGAGCGGCCCGACATCCAGACCAAAATCCGCCGCCTCTACCACTACCGCCGCGAACGCCTCCGCGCCGAGCTAGAGATGGTCAACGCGGCCTATCATGTGTTCGATATGGTGGGGATTGACGACGATACCACCATCTATAACTGGAGCAAGCTGGCCGAGGGTGAGGATTGCTTTACCCTGTTCCAGAAGACCGGCATTGCCGGGGTAAGCGGCAGCGGTTTCGGCTATGATGACCGCTATCTGCGCCTGTCGGTGGGTTTCCGCCCCGCCGATTAGGCTAGCGAAGGAGCTTCTAGGTTGGACAAACGTGGTTGGCGGGCCTTCCCGCTGCTGTTGGCCCTCGTCGCCATCAGCCTTATCTTTGCCCCCAGCGGTTACGGGTCGGCTCAACACCCCCGGCCCCTCGCCGCCCCCACCGATACCCCGGACGAGGATAGCCCAACCGATACTCCTACTCCCGCATTGACCGATACTCCCGCCCTGCCCACCCCGGCGGACACCGATACCCCCGCGCCGAGTGACACCGACACCCCCACCCCCAGCAGCGCGGCCACGCCGACCCCTACTAGTGCTGCCACCCCTGCACCTGCGCGGCCCCCGCCCAATTTGCCCCTCCTCGCCAGCCAGCCGCGCTACCACTTCGATGCCACTAACCTAGATGTGTATGGCGAGTTCCTCAGCTACTGGCAGAGCAACGGCGGCTTGCCGGTGTTCGGTTATCCGATTAGCCCCGTGCAGGTGGAAAATGGCCGACAGGTACAATATTTCGAGCGCGAACGGTTCGAGTTCCACCCCGAGGAGGGCGACCCTGCCTATCGCGTGCAACTGGGCTTGCTGGGGACACAGGTGGCCCAACTGCAAGGAGCGGACTTCGGCCCCCCCCAACCCGGCGGCCAGTCGGGGGTGAACACCGTCTACTTCGCCCAGACCGGACGCACGGTCAACCGCGCGTTCCTCAGCTATTGGGGGGCGGCGGGCAGCCAGAATGGCCTGCACATCTATGGCTACCCCATCTCCGACGAGGTGCAGGACGGCGACCTAACCGTGCAATACTTTGAACGCGCCCGCTTCGAGCGCAAGACCTCGGACAGCAGCGGCAGCAGCAAGGGGGTGCAACTCGCCCTACTGGGGGCACAATACTTCTTGTACCTAACCAAGCAGCAAGTTCCCCCCCCGATTATCAGCCCGGCACCGCCGCTCGGGGTGGGCGGTCATCCCTTCCTCGCGGGGCCGAACAACGGGGCGGGCATCATCGCCCAAATCTACGGGCAGGACAAGTCCAAGCTGCTAGGGCTGATTAACGCGGCCAACTTCCGCTGGGTCAAGCAGCAGATATTGTGGAAGGACAGCGAATCGCCCAAGGGCAGCTATCACTGGGGCGAACTGGACAGCATCGTCGCCTCGGTCAATGCGGCGGGGGTCAATCTTATCGTCAATGTGGACAAAGCCCCCCCATGGGCGCGGGATGCCGCCAGTCTTGCGGGTGGGGGGGTGGGCTTCCCCAAAGACCCCAAAGATTTCGGCGACTTCATGGGGGCAATGGCGGCGCGGTATCGCGGGCAAATCAAAGCCTATGAGATATGGAACGAACCGAATCTGTACAACGAGGTAGGCGGCACGGTCAGCCCCGCCGCTTACGCTGAGTTGCTGATGCACGCTTACACCGCGATTAAGGAGGCCGACCCTAACGCGATTGTGATTATGGGTGCGCCTGCCCCCACCGGGGTGTATGACCTGAATCTGGCGATAGATGACGTGGCGTGGCTGGAACTGATGTATAAGTACAAGAATGGCATCATTCGCGGCTACTACGACGTGCTGGGTTCGCACCCCTACGGCTACAACAACCCGCCGGAGACCCTGTGGCCGGACCAGCCTAGCCCGGCTAAGGAGTACAAGACCCATGCCAGCTTCTACTTCCGCCGCGTCGAGCAGCAGCGGGCGATGATGGAGAAGTACGGCGAGGGGCGCAAGCAGATGTGGGTCACAGAGTACGGCTGGTGCAGCGACAAGCGCGACGGCGGGTTCGGCTGGTGCGACCAGCTAGACCAGCAGGCGCAGGCCGACTTCATCGTGCGGGCAATCAAGATGTCGCGCGACAAGTATCCTTGGATGGGAGTGATATGCCTGTGGAACTTGAACTTCAGCACCATCGAGCCTTATTGGACTGGCCCCGCCCTGTTCAGCATCATCAACGCCGATTACTCGCCCCGCCCCGCCTATTTTGCGGTGCAGAGCGTCAATGCCAACGCGCCCTGAGCAGAACCGCCTACCTTCACCGGCGCGGGAAGGTGAGGGCGAGGTAGAGCAGCTTGGCTAGCTCGGCGCGGCTGCTCGGCGCGTTGGGCCGGAAGAACCCGTCCGCGTAGCCACCTACCCATCCCCGGTGCGTGGCGGTCTTGATGTACTGGTATGCCCAGTGGCTCGGCGGTACGTCGGGGTAGTCGGTGTATGGCCCGGTGTAGGGGGGTGCGCCGCTGGCTAGCACGGTGAGCTTGACTAGCTCGGAGCGGCTGATGCTGGCGTTCGGTCGGTACGTGCCGTCGGGGTAGCCCACGCTGATGTTGGCGGCGGCAAGGGCTTCGATGTAGCTATACGCCCAATGGTTGGGCGGCACATCGCTGAACCGAGGGGTGGGCGGGCTGGTGAGGGGCAGGCCGTAGGCGAGAGCCAGCAGCTTGCTGAACTCCGCGCGGCTTATCGGGGTGGCGGGACGGAAAGAACCGTCGGGATAGCCCGCCGTCACCCCCCGACAAGCAAGGTAGTGGATGTAGCCATACGCCCAATACTCCACCCCCACATCGCGGTATTGTGCCGCACAGGGGGTGGGGCTGGCAGTAGGCGTGGCGGTGGCAAGCGGCAGGGGGGTATTGGTGGGCGTGACGGTCGCCGCGAACGGGCTGGGGGTGGGCGTGGTGGTAGCCGACGGCGTGGCGGTGTCGGTGGGACTAGCGGTCGCGGTCGGTGCGCTGGTCGGGGTGAGCGTGGGGCAGATGTCCGGTACGCTGTAGTGCATCACGATAGGGACACTTCCCCTAAAGCTGTAATATCTACCACCCGCCCACACATCGTTGCTGTTCACAGCTGATACCGCATGCAAGTTGTTGATATACCCTTCGACGCTGGGCGAGGCTACTACTTGCCACGCCCCCCCATCCCAGTGTTCGGTCAGGGTTCTGTATGTTGGTCCGCTACCGGGGTAATAGTTACCTACCGCCCACACATCATTACTCGATATTGCGGTTGCCCCTTGCAAGCCATTACCCCAAGTGCCGGGGTCGGGGATGGGTGCATCTTTCCAAACAACCCCATTCCAATGAAAGACCATGGGATGTCCGCCGGGGTCATCAGCGTAGCCGCCTACCGCCCATATATCATTATGGGCAATCGCGGTCAGCCCTTTTAGTATCTTTTCCCTTGCCCCGGTATTGGGATTATCTACCATCTGCCAATCCACCCCGTCCCAGTGCATGGTAATGGGTAGATAGACGGTGGTTATCCCATTGTAGGTTCGCCACAGGCCCACCGCCCAAATATCATCAGGTGATACTGCGGCAACCGCGTGCAACTCATTAGCATCATCACCAAAGTTGGGGCTAGGCACCACTTGCCATTTCTGCCCGTCCCAGTGCTCTACCAAGGTTTGCTGCACCGCCCCCCCCTGACCGTTGGGTAGCAAATAGGAGCCAACCGCCCACACATTATTGTGTGAGATAGCCGTTACACCATAGAAAATGGCATCACCATACGGTGTGGGACTGGGGACAATGCTCCACTGGGTGCCATCCCAGTGGGCGGCCAGCGTTGTATCCGAGCCAGTATCAACCCCTACATCCCAAATATCGTCGCTGCTAAGGGCGGACATTGCGCCTAGAGCACCATCAGGCTGGGCGGGGTTAGGTATTAGGCTCCAACCGCTACCATCCCAATGTTCTATGTGGGCACCACTGAAATAGCCTCCGCCCGACACCCATACGTCGTTAGCCGATACTGCCGCTACCCCGAAGAAGCCATTTTCACTGGGGTTAGGGTTGGGATTGTTGAACTGCCAAGTCGGATTGCAGTTAGGGACAACCCCGGCGGGGGCAAGTCGCATCGCCCCACCCCCAGTGCTTGTCTTTTTTATCATCATGGCCGATGGCAAAGAGCCGAGACCGAGGGGCATACTCATCGCATAGCCGATGAATGTCAGCCCCAGTAGCAGTATCGCGCCGACCACCATCGTCGCTTTGCTCATCACCACCCTCCTTACTGGCTGATACATCCAGCAGCGACCCTGAGCGTTGCACCCAGAGTCGCTGCCCTCATCGCTTGGTTGCTTTATCCAACTATAGACCGACGCTAATCGTCGCTCAGTTAGAAGTGAAGTGGTCTATTAGGGTGCGGTCGTAAACGCTATTCCCTGAAGACTCAGTTACGTAGCCCACCGACCAGCAGTCCACGTTGGTGAGGCAGCTTACCCCGTACAGGATTTCGCTGGAGGTGTTGGGGTCGGGGTCATAGCTAATCCAACTGCTGCCATCCCAGTAGCGGGTCTGAGCATAGTTGCCTGACCCAGCTTCGCGCCCCACCGCCCAAGCTTGGTTGCCCTTGAAGTTGTCTACACCATATAGCGTACCGGTTTTACCGCTAGGGTCGCTGAGGTTAGTGCCCGACCAGCCATCGAGCGTGGTAAATTGCACTACCAGCGTACCTGCCGAACCGCTACCTACCGCCCAACCATTCTCTTTATCCAGCATCGAGATGCCATATAGTTGCGAGGTAGTGGGTAGAAGGGCAATAGTCTCGTTCGACCAACTGATGCCGTTCCACTTGATGATGATGGCATGGTTGCCAGTGCTGTCGTGGGTGTAGCCTGCTGCCCACACGCGGGTACTTGTCGGTGCCGATACGGAGGTAAGATAGGTATCGTTGCTGAAGCTGAGGCCAGTGGACACCGTACTCCAACTGCTGCCGTTATACTTCTCCACTAGCGGTACGTTCTTACTGCCATCGTAGTAGCTACCGACGGCGTAAACGTCGCTGGGGCTGTCACCGCTAACCCCTTGCAGCACATTGCTAGCACTGCTGCCACCGGGGTTGGTGCTGGTCACGATGCTCCAGCTACTGCCGCTCCACTTCTCAATCAGGGTTTGGTTGGCTCCGCTCGTGCCGCTAGTATCGTAGCCCACCGCCCAAACATCGGTGCTAGTGGCGGAGTTAGGCTTGTTCACCGCAAGCAAGTAGCTGCTGGCCCCGCTCCGGTTGGCACTGGTAACTTGGCTCCAGCTGGTGCCATCATATTTTTCTATCAGCGTTTGAGCAGTACCGTTTATATAGTAACCGACTGCCCAGATCTGCGAACTGGACACCGCCGCTGCGCCTCTAAGATAGCTACCAGCAGCGGATAGACCGTTGGGGCTACTGACCCTATTCCTGCAAGCGAACCCGTCACAGTTATTCGCGTTCGCCCGGTAGCTGCCCATCAGCAAGCTGGCGAACATCACCACCGCCAACGCTCCGCTCATGGCCACGCCTAGCTTCCTCGTCTTCACGTCCGTTCTCCTTACAGACGATTATACAACTACCCACCACGCACCGCAAGTGCGATACTCGCGGCTGCTCATCACGCTGGCGGTGCTACCGCCAACGGTTAGATTGTAGCACGAAACATGGTTGGAGTCAATTCACGAATTGTTAACGGGAGGTTAATTCTCGGAAAGTGGGCGAGAGCAAAGCGAGTAACTTGACATAGTATCAATGTAGTTGCGTTCGTAGCGGCTTGCGGTGGTAGGTAGTGAGCAGCATCGCTAGTCTCTATGCCCCACTTATATCATCAACTAAACATCAGCCCCCACCGCATAATTCGCAGTAGGGGCTGAGGGTCGCGCAGGTGGCGGGCTAACACCTTCGCCATATCCGCATCGGGCAGGGTCATGGTCTGGGCTTCGTCGCTGATGCGGCGGATGAGGCCGCTGAGGGTGGAGCCGGGGCCAATCTCCATGAAGGTGTTGGTGCCCTGCTCCATCATCTGGCGCACCGAGCGGGTCCACTGCACCGAGCCGACGAGGTGGGCGACCAGTTCACGCCTAATCTCCTCCGCCGTAGTCAGGGCTTGCCCGCTGAGGTTGCCGATAATCGGCACTTTGGGGTCGCTGAGGTGCAGGTTATTGATGAGGTGGGATAGCTGTTCACCCGCGTTCTGCATCAGCGGCGAGTGGGAGGCGATGCTAATCGCAAGGCGGGCCACCTTCTGTGCCCCCCGTTGCTTGGCTAGCTCCATCGCCCGCAGCAGGGCGTTGACCTCGCCGCTGATGATGTTCTGCACCGGGCTATTCGCGTTGGCGCAGACCACGATGCCCAACTCTTGTGCCTCGGCGCAGACTTGCTCCACCTCCTCGCGCTCAAGGCCAATCACTGCCGCCATCCCGCCGGGGGCAATCTGGTCCGCCTCCTTCATCAGCCGCCCCCGTTCGCGCACCAGCAGCAGGGCCTCCTCGAAGGTGAGCGAACCGGCGGCCACCAGCGCGGTGTACTCGCCGAGGCTGTGACCAGCAACGAAGCGGGGGGCGACAATCGCGCCCAGCTTGCCCCACTTCTCCTTCAAGGCCTCTAGGGCGGCGATGCTGACCGTGAGTATCGCTGGCTGCGCGTTGATAGTATCCTGCAACTCCTC
>JBBSEE010000078.1:0-8227 GCA_038239995.1 Chloroflexia bacterium
GTCGCCTGGTTCCTGGCGACCGCGCTCGCCGACTCGTTGCGCTCGCCCAAGGCGGAGACGCAGCCGCCTCCCGCGCCGACCCATCACGAGGTCGCGGGACTCCGCGTCCCGGTCTCGGCGCTGGACATCGGCGAGGTGTGGGAGACCAGCGACGATAGCCGCATCGCTAATGGGACGTGGGCGGGGCGCAGGCTAGTCGAGGCGATGCGCGAGTGGGGCGTAGACCTGCTGGGCGAACGGAGCAACAACGCGAACCGCTTCCCCCTGCTGGTCAAGCTGATTGACGCGCACCAAACCCTATCGGTGCAGGTCCACCCCAACGACACGCAGGCGGCGGCTTTGGAGGGCGAACCTTGGGGCAAAACCGAGGCGTGGCACATCCTCAAGGCCGACCCCGGCGCGGAGATTGTGCTGGGCACGCGGGATTGCGACGACCTTGCCACCTTGCGCGAACACATCACCGCGGGCACGTTGCAGCATCGCCTCAACCACCTGTCGGTCAGTGAGGGCGACACCGTTTACATCCCTGCCGGGCGCATCCACGCGCTGGGTCGGGGGTTGGTCGCTTACGAGGTGCAGCAGCAGTCCAACGTCACCTATCGGCTATACGATTGGGATAGGCGAGACGCGGCGGGTCAATCGCGTGAGCTGCACGTGGACAAGGGGCTGCAAGTCGCCACCCTCGACTATGAGCCGCTGGGCGTACAGCCGCCGCTGATGGCGTGGGGCGGGGCGCACTTCCACGAAACTGTGCTGGTCGCCTCCCCCTACTTTGCGCTGAAGAAGCTGGAACTGCATCGCAGCTACCTGAAGCAACGCGGCGACGGCCAGAGCTTCGTCATCCACACCGTGATAGCGGGTGAGGGCATGATTAGCTGGGGCGAGGGTGAGCAGCAGAGCGAACCGATGGCCGCGGGCGACACCTTCATCGTCCCCGCCCGCCTCGGCGAGTACAAGCTGACCGCCACCCCGCCGGGGATGCAGCTACTCCGCGCCTACGTGCCGCCCAAAGAAGGGTTAGTCCAATGCTGGCCGCCGATTGTGGTGGGGGTTGGCCGCGCGGGTGCGCTACATCAGGGGGTCTGGGGGGAGGCCTCCAGCGGTTGACCAGCGTATGGGCTAATCGCAGATGGGGCGGGCAAGGGGAATCGCTTGCCGCGGCAGATAAGCACTTCACCAACTGGGGGTCAGCCCCCCAGACTCCCGCTAGTTTCCTCCTCTTTTTCGTTGGGACCAAAGCATCCCTCAGCCCCCACTAGTCTCTTAACCTTTCCCCCACCTGCTGGTCAATGAATAGATACACCCGCGCCATGTATGCAGCGGGGTCAGCCGCATAGCTGCCGGTATGACCCACGTTCGGGGTGATGATTAGGTCGCTCTGGGGGTTGGTCGCCGCGGCGCGGAGTTCGCGGGCGTGGGACACGGGTATCAGGTCGTCCGCCGCCCCGTGAAAAAAGAGAAAGGCGCGATTGGGCAGCGACTTGACCACGTCTACGGGGCGCAGGTCGGGATTGTCGCCTAGCAGGCTTGCCCACATCAGGATGGCGGGGTTGTAGAAGCTGGGCAAGTGGCTACGAGGGGGAAGTTGGGCCTCCAGTATCGGCCTCAGTGCGGCGAACGCGCTGTCGGGGATGAGGGCGGCCACATCGGTAAGCAGCGGGCTGGCCTCGATGGTCGCCGCCGCGCCCATACTAACCCCCATCACCGTCATCTTGTTGGCAGCATAGCCGCGCCCGCGCATGAACTGGTACGCCCCCACCACATCGTAACGTTCCTTGTCGCCGAGGGTAAAGCTGTCGCCGCCACTCTCGCCGCAACCGCGCTCATCGAACATCAGCACATCGTAGTGGTGGGCGAGCAGGTCGCGGGCCACGCCGAGGGTGTAGTCGCCATTGACCCGATTCTGCTTCCAGCCATGCATCATCACCACGCTGCGCCCATTGCTAGCGGCGGCGTGGAACAGCCAACCCTTTAGATTGATGTTATCGGTCGCGCTATTGAAGGTCACATCTTGGTAATCGCGGCCAACCGCGGTCGCCGCCACCGCCAGCGGCGCGTGCGAACCGCGTGTCAGCACCCACGCGGCGGCGAAGCTGAGGCCAAAGTAGCCACCCAGCAGCAATACCAGCAACGCGCCCAGCACGCTCCGCATCGTGAACAACGGGCGACGGGGTTTGGTCGCGACCATCGGCTTGCTCCTACGCGGCGCGGGCGTTGATGAAGTCGTAGACCGCCTGTATCACCCGCGCCCGCTCGTTGTCTACGGTAATCACGTGGCTGCTGTTCTCCAGCCAGATTAGCTGCTTGTCGGTGGAGCTAACTCGGTTGTAGATTATCTCCGCGCTGGGCGGTGGGGCGGTGGGGTCGAGGCGGCTCTGGATGATGAGAATAGGCTCATCAACGGCGGCGAGGCGGTAGCGCGTCTGCTTGATGAGCAGCAGCACTTGGTGGTCGGCGTGGCTGGGGGTACGCAGGTAGGCCCAAACATCCTTCACCGCCCCCTTGTTCAGCACCCCCACCTTCTGCTCCATGCTCTGATGATTGCCGCGCCAGCGTACCACGTGTTTGACGATGGGGGCGAGGGGGGCTAGCCAGTGGGTTACATACATGGGGGTGGATAGGGCAATGACCCCGGCCAGCTTGCGATTTGGCTCATCGGCCAACGCCTCGGCTTGGTGCAGCGACAGCACCCCCCCCATGCTCAGGCCACCGATGAACACCTGCTGGCAATGGGCGGCGAGGTTGCGATAGTGGTAGTTGACCGCGTTGGCCCACTGCCGCCACCGAATGCCCTGCAAATCCTGCGGGCGGGTGCCATGCCCCGGCAGCAGCGGGCCGCTCACGGTATAGCCGCCCCGCTGGTGCAGGTAGTCGGCAATGGGGCGCATCTCCGGCGGGCTGCCGGTGTAGCCATGCACCAGCAGCACCCCCACCTCGTTGCCCTCCATGTAGAAGGGTTCGGGGTCGGGGTGGCCGCGATAGATTTGCTCGTAGTTGGGGATTAGCTCCCTTGCCCGCGCCATCGCGTTACCCTCCGAAGGCGCGGGCCAAAGTGGCTAGCACCCGCTGCTTGTACTCGTCGCGATACATATGGTAGCTGTCGGTGTGGGCAGCGTGGGGGGTAATCCACAGTTCGCGCGGCTCACCAGCAGCATCGTAGAGGGCGTAGGCATCTGACGGGTCCACGGTAGTGTCATCGCCCGCGTGGATAAGCAGCAGAGGACGGGGGGCGATGAGGCTGACCGCGTGGATTGAGTCATACTCGCTGGGGGCGGCTTGGAAGTGACGGCTCAACGCCCCCGCGCTCATCATCGCTAGGAAGTCCGCGGCGGTTTGGGGGTAGGACATCTCTAGCAGCCCCGCCCGAATCGCCCCCTCGATGTTGGCGTAGGCGCAATCGGTAATCACCGCCTTCAGGTCGGTATACTCGGCAGCGGCCAATATCGCCACCGCCCCGCCCATCGAATAGCCCATCACTGCCATTTGCTCGTGCCCATGCGCCAGCAGCCACTCGATAGCCGCGCCCACGTCGTGGGCCTCTTGGTAGCCGAGGGTGATGCGTTCGCCGTCGCTCTGCCCGCAGCCGCGCTGGTCGTAGGCCAGCACATTGTAGCCCGCCGCCACCAGCCACGCGGCAATCTCCAGCACTGCGTCATGGGTGCTGTTGTAGCCATGCAGCAGGATGACCGTCACTTTGGCCGGGGCAGCAGCGGGGAAGAACCGCCCCCGCAGGGTGAGGCCATCGTTGGACACGAAGGCGACCCGTTCGCACACGGACAGGCCGAACTCCGCGGGGTTGGCGCGATAGGTGGAGCGGGTGGGTTGGGTAATGCGGGCGAGAGCGTATTGGTCGAACCGCCAGCGCAGCAACGCCGCCGCCGCTACGCCCGCCCCCGCCGCTGCGACTACGGTGAGGGGATGGGGCACACGTTTGGTCAAAGGGCTTGCTCCTTTTGTAGGTATCAATCTTATCGCTAAGGTATAGATAGCCCGCCGATGCAGTAGGGGTGGGCGGCATGGCGGCGGTGCATCAGGGGGTCTGGGGGTCGGCCCCCAGTTGGTGACGGGCGCATAGGCACATCGCCACTCATGGTGGAGGGGTGTTGGTGATAACTATTGTCTAGCACATCAGCACTTCACCAACTGGGGGTCAACCCCCCAGACCCCCGCTAGTTTTCTCCTACTTTACGTTGGCACAAAAAGTAGGCAACGCAACCAATCCTGATGTGGCATGGGTGACGTAGCCAGTAGGGGTATTCTACCACATTGGGGCGCGGTGGGGCAATCGCTTGCCAAATCAGCAGCCTTGTGCTATCATCAGCGCAACGGTTTATGTCAATGGCCCGCTGAACAACGACGTTTCGCGCCCCCAATTTCAGCACAAAGGAGCAAGCTAAACCAGTGGATAACCAGAGCAGTTCTCCCCTCAAGATACTGATTGTCGCTGCCGAGGTGGTGCCGTTTGCCAAAGTGGGCGGCTTGGCCGATGTGGCCGGGGCCTTGCCCATCGCCCTGCGCCATATGGGCCACGATGTGCGGGTGGTGATGCCCAAATATGGCCGCATTGACAACGTCCGCTTCAACCTCAAGTCGGTGGTTGACCCCTTCCCCGTACCCATGGACGGCCATAGCGTAGACGTGGACATCATGCAGGGCAGCATCGGCGAACACATCCCTGTCTACTTCGTGCATAACGAACACTACTTCGACCGCGAGGGCATCTACAGTTACCCCGACGACGATGAACGCTTCATCCTCTTCTGCCGCGCCGCGATGGAGATGCTCCGCAAGCTGAAGTGGCAGCCGGACGTGGTCCACTGCAACGATTGGCAGACCGCGATTATCCCCAACTGGCTGAAGACTATCTACAAGGATGACCCCTTCTTCGCCCATACCGCCAGCCTGTATACTATCCATAACCTTGCCTATCAAGGGGTGTTCGGGCAGCGGGTGCTGGAGATTGCCGGTATCGCGGAACACGGCTTCGTCTACCCCCAGATACCCGATTTGGCCGGGGTGGTGGACCTGATGGGGAGGGGTATCCTCTACGCCGATGCCATCAACACCGTGAGCGAGACCTACGCGCAGGAGATACTCACTCCTGAGTTCGGCGAGAAGCTCGACCCCCTGCTGCGCGAACGGCAAGACCGCTTGTTCGGTATCCTGAACGGGATTGACACCGAGCTGATGAACCCCGCCACTGACACCTACATCGCCGCCAACTTCGACGTGATGAACCTCGATGCCCGCGCCGCGAACAAGGCCGACTTGCAGAAGGAGGGCAACCTAGACCCTCGCGCCGATGTGCCGGTGATTGGCCTCATCTCCCGCCTCGCCAACCAGAAGGGTTTCGACATCATGGCCCCGGTGATGGACTCGATACTCAACCTGCTGGATGTGCAGTTCGTGCTGCTTGGCACCGGCGACCAGTATTACCACGAGATGTTTGGCAAGCTGGCCGCCCATTACCCCGGCAAGGCGGCGGTGTTCCTCACCTTCAACGCCAGCCTCGCCCAGAAGATATACGCGGGCAGCGACATCTTCCTGATGCCCAGCCGTTTCGAGCCGTGCGGCCTCGGCCAGATGATTGCGATGCGTTATGGCAGCATCCCAGTGGTTCGCAGCACCGGCGGTCTCGCCGACACCGTGCATGACTTCAACCCCACCAGCGGCGAGGGCAACGGTTTCGCCTTCACCCCCTATGACGCGATGGCCCTCTACGCCACCCTCGTGCGTTCGCTGGAGAACTATCGCTACAAGGACACATGGCGCAAGCTACAAACCCGCGATATGGGCGCGGACTACTCATGGGACAACTCCGCCCGCAAGTACGTCGAGGTCTACCGCAAGGCGATGGTGTTCCAAAGTCAGTTATGAGTTTTGAGTTTTGAGTTTTGAGTTATAAATAGGAGTAACGCAGTGTTGGGGGATTTGGGCCAGTTGGTTTAGGGACGAATCGCATCCGCCCTGCTCAACTGCGTAATTCCTATATAAAGAAAGCGCAATTCAACATCAATGGTCAAGCAGCTACTTACCAACTCAAAACTCATCACTCATAACTCATAACTCCCAAAGGGGGGGATTGTGGATAGGAACATAGCCAACCTTGAAGCGCAGGTCGCGGCCATGCCTGCCGAGGAGCAGACCCGGTTCAAGCGGCTATTCGCGGTGAGCAGCACGGTGGGCCGCCTCGTGCCGCCGCCGGATATGTACGATTGGATTAGGCGGCAGTTCGGCAGCGTGGAGGCGACCGAGGAGCAGCGCATCGTCAAAGTCACCAACCTCGTCACCTACGAGGGGGCCTTGTTCAACGCCCTCCGCGCCTCGCGACCGATGGAGAGCAAGCAGCCCGCCGACCTACCCGCCGCGTTGGAGGAAGGCCGCGCCCGCGATACATTTGCTAGCCCCCTGACGGGCACCCCGGCGGACGTGTTTGGCCGCATTCAGGGGGAACATTCGATTACCGCCAGCAACATCGCCAAGTACGACGGCTTTCACGGCGTGACCATCTTCAACGAGTACAACCCGCTAGTGTTCACCGCCGCGCAGATTGCCGACTACATCGCCACCGCCAAGCGTTGGGGCATGGCCGCCCACGCCGCCGACCCCCGCGCCCGCTACTTCTTCCTGATGTGGAACTGCCTGTGGAAGAGCGGGGCGAGTATCCTGCATGGGCATATGCAGATGACTGTGACCAGCGATATGCACTATGCCAAGGTCGAGCATATGCGCCGCGCGGCGGTGCAATACCGTCAGACCAATGGGGCGAGCTATTTCACCGACCTATTCGCCGCCCACCACGCTCTCGGCCTATTGGTGGAGTTTGACGGCGGGGTGCAGGCGATTGCCAACCTCACCCCGGTGAAGGAGAAAGAGGTGCTGCTGCTGGGCGGCGGGCTGGATGAGGCGATGGCCGCCGCCATCTACCGCGTGCTCCGCCTCTATCTCCGCCTCGGCGTAGCCAGCTTCAACGTGGCAGTGTATATGCCGCCCCTTGCCACGGTGGAGAACGAAAACTGGGGCGACTTCCCCACCCTCGTTCGCCTCGTGGACAGGGGCGACCCCTTCAACCGCACCGCCGATGTGGGGGCGATGGAGTTGTACGCCCAAAGCGTCATCTCCAGCGACCCCTTCAAGTTGGCGGAAAATCTAAGTTTGAGCGAACCAGTCAGCGGATTAGGTTCAGCGCAGCAGCGGAGAAACCGGATGTAGGGGCGGGTTGCACTCGCCCAATGGTAGGGGCGGGTTGCTCTTGCTCTACAGACTACCCAATCCAAAATCTAAAATCCAAAATCTAAAATCGTAAGTTGGAGGTGGTTGGTATGGACCTTGTAACCTGCACCCTAGCTGTCGCCATCATCATGGTGGTGATATTTGTGGCCTTCTCCTTCCTCAAGGGCGCAGTCACCATCAATGAGGGCGAGGCGGCGATTATCGAGCGCAACGGCAAGTATCAAGCGGTGTTGAAGCCCGGCTTCCACTTCATCATCCCCTTCACCGACCGCGTGAAGGCTAAGGTGGTGCTTAGTGAACAGCACTTCGATACCGGCAAGCTGAAACTGTTCACCGCTGACCCCGCCCCGATTAGCTTCAACATGAGCGTCCACTACCAGATTATGCGTGACCGCAACAGCCCCTATCTCACCCCCATCCCCGACGCGCTCTATCGCGCCGTCTATACTGTCCACGACTGGCAAGCGCAGACCAAAGAGGCGGCTCTTGCGACCATCACTGAGGTGATTGCCAGCCGCAGCATTGGCCCCGACATCATCCAGACCAGCAACTGGGTGCAACAAGTGTCCGAGCAGGTGGCCGAGAAGCTGAACAAGCACACCAACCGCTGGGGGGTGAACATCACCGAGGTGCATATCACCGATGTGGATTACAGCGAAGTGACCATGGAAATCAGCAGCAATCAAGGCAAGGTCAAGCGTGAAGTAGCCAAGAAGCTGATCGAAGCCGATGGGCAGCGCGAAGTGGCGCGGCGGTTGGGCTTTACCAACGAGCAGATGCTGCGCTGGCGTTACATCGAGACCCTGCACGATATGCTACGCTCCAACCCCGAAGCGCGTATCATGCTCACCCACGATGCGATGGGGGGGATGAGTACCTCTGCGCTAGCCGCGCAGGTGAACAATATCCGCGCCGCGAATGCGGCCAACGCCACGCCACTGGATACCCCCAGCAACGCCGCCCGACTGCCGGAGCCGTCCCTCGACGAAACTCA
>JBBSEE010000079.1:0-8218 GCA_038239995.1 Chloroflexia bacterium
ATCTTCCCTTAACTTGATGCGAATGGGTGGATACAATGCGCCCCTACGCCATCAGAACGGCAAGACTAGCTGGTTTCGTCGGCTGATGCTTCCTGCTCGGTCACTGCTACTGTCGGTGGCTCCGTCACATCTGCCGATTCAACAATCAACGCAGTTCGCCGCCGACCAATCCCATACATCCGCTCCCCGAATATCAGCAGCAAGAGGGCGAGCAGCAGGCCGAGGGCGACGGCGGCAAGGCCCGGCCACCACCAGCGGGGGGTGAATTGCATGGTCACGGTGTGCTGGCCGGGGGCGAGACGTACCGCGCGGAAGGCGTAGTTGGCCCGCTGCAAGGATGCGGTCTGCCCATCCACCTGCACGCCCCAGCCGGGGTAGTCCACATCGGCCAGTACAAGATAGCCGTCCTGCTTCACCGTCGCGCTGATGACCACCGTGTTGGGGTCAGCGGCGGTAATCATGGCCGCTTCGCCAGTGTCGGGGTTCGCCCCACTGGTCTCCGCATAGCGGGCTGAACTCGCCAGCGTGCCGGTCAAGGCCGCGCCGCCGTCCAGCACCACCGCCTTGCGTGGGCTGTAGTTTGCGCTGGTGATGAAGGCATATTGGCGGGCCGCGTCCGGCTCCACGATGGTGCGATGCACGATGTAGGCGCGGGGGAGGGCGTTGAGGTTACGGTAGATGGTCAGCCCGCCGGTTTCGCTGAACACCGGCTTGAGCTGCATATCCTCCATGAACCCTTGCCCCACCAGTGTATGCGTGTCGGTCAGCCCGATTACGTACTTGATGTTCAGCATCCCGTACAGGTTGGTGTTGCGGTCCAGCCGCGCCTTCTGGAACACTTGGTCGTAGCGCAGCGGCTTGAGCGGGTTGTACACCCCACTCGCATCCTCCAGCCCGGCGTAGGCGGCGAGGCTGGGCTGCCACTTGTCGGCAATGCCAGTATCGCTGTCTATGCGGAAGTGTTCGGGGTCAGCCTTGAGGAAGTCGATCGCCGCTTGGTGCTGATAGCCCTTAGTGTTATTCTCCTCGGTGGGGTTGAAGGCAGCGTTGACGCTGAACAGATCGAGGATGAGAGCGGCCAGCAGGATAGTGGCAAGCAGGTTGGTCGAGCGCGGGCCGCCTTGCGTTGCCCGCTTCTGCGCGTACCACAGCAGTCCGCCGAACACCGCCAGCCAGAAGGCGAGGGCGAGGAAGTCGTTGACGAACGGCACGCTGCGCTCCACGTTCGTACCTTGACTGACGCGGGCGAGGAAGATGGGCACGGCACCGCCCAGTATCACCCCCATGCTGCCGAACGCGACCCACGCGGCGCGGCGCAGCGTCTCAGTCGCGCCCACATCCCGCGCCCAGTCCAATAGACGCGCCGCTCCGAACCCTGCCAATGTTGCTAGCGCGAAGCTGAAGGGGAGTAGCAGCCTGCCCACCGAGCGAAACTTGTTCCACTCTGGCACCGCGGTGAACAGCCAGCCGTACAGTATCACCCCTCCGCCGAGGGTGAGTAGCAGGCTGACCACCGCCAGCGTGACAAAGAACCAGCGGCTATCCCGCCCCTCTCTTCTCCCCTCTCCTTGTGGGAGAGGGGCTGGGGGTGAGGGTTTGTGCCCCACGCAGGCGAGGATTGCCAGCATGATGGTAATCACCCCGCAATACGACCACGTTTCGGTGTTCGCCCAGTTGCCGAGGCTCCAGTACGCCTGCGGGTTGCTGCCCCACACATGGGGGAGGAAGAGGTTGAGCAGGCCAATCGGTTGCGCGGCGAAGTCGGTGGATGACTGCGCGTAGCTGATACCTGCCCGCACCGACTCGCTGCCCAACTCTTGGCTCATCAGCAACTGCAAGGCGGCCAGCAACCCGAACACCAGCGCGGCGGCCAGCGGCGGGACGAGCAAGCGCAGCCACCACGACATATCCCGAACAGGTGGGGATGTTCGTCCCTCGGTAGGGGCGTGAATTATCCCGCTCGGTTGCTCCCCGCCCTGCTCACTCCACCTCGCCCATAGCAGCCACAACCACCACAGCGCGACGGTGAGGGCGACGTAGAAGAATATTTGAGCATGGCCCGCCAGCGCGGACATCGCTAGCGCGAACCCCGCCACCACCGCCCAGCGCAGGCTGCCCGCGTCGTTGGCCCGCTTCGCCCCTAGCATCGCCAGTGGCAGCCACGCCGCCACCATCACCATCGGCACGTGGCCGAACTGCGCGGTCATAAACCCGCAAGCGGCGAAGGCCAACCCGCCCAGTATGCAGGCGGCACGGTGCAGGCCGAACCCATGCCGCAGGAAGGCGTACATGAACACCGCTGCCAGCGCATAGTGGCTGATGACCAGCAATTCCAGCGTGCCATATTGATAGTTGGATAGCCAGAGGGTGAGCAGGGTGGGGGGATAGAGGGCCGCAGTCTGAATATCGGCAGCGTAGGGCATACCGGCGTAGAGGGTGGGATTCCAGAAGGGGAAGATACCATTGTGCAGGCTGCGACTGGCAAAGGCGTAGAGTGGGTAATAGAAGGAGTTGAAGTCGCCGCCGCCACGTGGCAGCCACACATTGTTCTGGAACAGCGGCTGCCAGAAGAACCCGCCGATGGCCGCGAGGATGCCGCCCACCGCCAGCACATCGCTCTCATAGTGGGGCGGGGTGATGGTGCGGCCCTGCTCCTCAGCGCGGCTCAGGGCCATGTAGTTCCACTGTCGCGCCGCGAAATAGCAGAGCAACCCCAAAGCCAGCAGCGGCAACGAGATTTTCGGGGGCAGAAGTTTGGCGATTTGGAGCGGTTCAGCCAAGCTCAGTCGCCTCCGGCGCAGGTTTGGCTTGGTCTACGCTGGTGGTTGCGCTGGTCAGCTTGCCCCAACTCAGCCCCTCCTTCAGCATCACGAAGAAGCCGACTACCACTAGCGGGCCGAACCCGATGATGTGCAGCACCACGGTGAAGGCGGTCAGCAGATTGTTGTCGCTTACCCCGAACACATTACGCATCACGCTGGTGACAATGTACTCGAACGGGCCAACCCCGCCGGGGGTGGGCACCGACAGGCCGAGGTTGAACAGCACGGTGAGCAGCAGCGAGGCGGTGATGAGCGGCACACTGAGGTGGAAGGCGACAATCACGGTCAAAGTAGTGCCCGCGTTCATAATCCATGTGAAGAACGACCAGAAAATCAGCGCGGGGGCGAGGCGAATGTTCGCCAGCGGGGTGAGGCCATTGATGATTTGGACCACAATCGCGGACAACTTGTCGCCGATATTGCGGGGCAACCGCTGGGCTAGCGCGTCAATCAGCCGCTGGGCCAGCGCGGGCTTGGCCGCCAGCCCCACCATCACGATAAATATCGCTACAATCACCACCGTGAGGGTGATGACCAGCCCCTGCAACTCGGCGGGTAGGGGGGCGAAGGGCAGCACCAGCGCGAGGATAATCACGAGGGTGAGGATGTCCAGCACCTTCTCCACGAAGATGGTGCTGATGGTGCGGGCCATGCTCAGGCCGGTCGTCTCCCTGATGTAGTAGGCGCGGATCACTTCGCCGGGGCGGGCGGGCAGGGCGGTGTTGAACAGATAACTAATCAGCAGCCCATTGTTCAGCTTGCCTAGCGGCGGCTTGTCGGGGTAGAACAGCACTTGATGGCGGAACACCTTGCCCGCAATGGTGAGGATATAGGGGATGATGGTGAGGATAATCCAGAACCAGTCCACCTGCCCTACGCTGGCCCAAACTTGCCCCCAATCAATCCGCTGCCCGGCGAAGGCGAGGTAGAGGCTGACGATGCTGAGGGCAATCCCCCCCCAGATGACGAGGCTCTTGAGGTTAATCTTCATCGTGGGCCATACTTTGCGGCTAGCTCCTCGGCACGGCGCACCGAATTGCGGATCAAGTCATCCTCCACCAAGTTCCAGTTGGGCCGCTCCTGATAGTCCATGTGGTAGACGAGGTGCTGCTTGTCCACCATCGCGCTACGACCCATCGCGGGGATGAGCGCGGAGATGAAAGCGATGTCCCATGTGCGCGGCCCGCTCCCGCCCGTGTCCAACACATCGGCAGAGTTGGCATAGTAATCTAGCAGCACGGCGCGAACCGCGGCATCTTGGCGAATCACCCCGCCCGGCGAGTAGTGCTGCTCCCCCAGTTCGGCGAAGGCGGCTTTGGGGGTGGCGATGTTTAGGCAATAGGGCGCGTAGTAGCCATAATCGGGGTGGGCAGTGATATAGTGGCTTATCCGCTCGAAGGCCAACCCCGGCATCACAATGTCGTCATCCATTAGCACGATGTGCGGGCCGGTCAGGTTTTGCAACAGGGTCAGCCTGCCGAGGCTGAAGTTGCGCTGCGCCTGCCTGCTGCGCTCGTAGCTGCACGCCACCTCGCGGTCGAAGGCGAGACGTAGCGCGGCGTTCACATCGTCGCGGCGTACCACCGCCTGTTCGCCGGTGTCCACGATGTGGATACGCACCCCGCGCGTCTCCTGCATTATCATACTGAGCAGGGCCATCACTAGCGTCGGCTTGCCCCGCGTCAGCACTCCCACCTCGATGAGGGAGGTTTGGGGTTTGAGGTTTGAGGTTTGAGTTGTTGGTTGGTTATCCACGCTGGTCAATTCTGTGGGGGTGCATTATATCTGGTAATAATTGGCGGCGGCGGGGTCATACTGGTAGAAAAGGAGGTTGTGCTGGTTGTAACCGGCGGTAGCCCCCAATGCGAAGGCGAGCGCGACCGGGCCGTTGAAGAAGATGTGGATGCGCTTGTTGCCCGCGTTCTTCAAGTCGGGTCAAGGTCTCCTTAAACGCGGTGATAATATCCTGCCACTGTTGAGGCTGGCTGGGGTCGAGCCGCTGTGGGGGACCATCGGGGTGGCTAACGTTGGTGATGATGAGGTAGTCAGGTTCGATGTTCAGCTTGCTGGCGATAAATTGTTGAACTTGGGTGATAATCGGCCCGTTGAGGGGGAAGATAATCGCCGCCTCGTTATGCTTCAGCTTCACATCGAGGCTGAACCCCTCGTTAGGTCGCCACTGCCACAGGTTGTTTAGTTGGAATGGTTCGCTCACAATTCTGCCCTGCACTTTCGTAGAGGCGGGGTTAGCCTCACCGCTTTGTATCTGGGTGATGAGTTTGGCTAGCGGCTCAAAGGTGGGGAGTCGCCTGCTTGTATCACCAACACGATGTTGTTGTTGCCCACCACTACGTTGCCGCTAATCTCGCGGATGTCGCCGGTGTTGATGCTGTTGGGGTCGCGCGGTTCGCTCATTATTCGCCTCGCTGGCTAAAGGGGTAAATCTGCGACGTAGGATAACAAACCGCCTATCCAATGTCAAGCACGCTAGAACTGGGCTACCATGATATTGAACTCCTGTGCGTCATCTTGGGGGGTGTCGAAGCGGTTGCCATATTCTTGCACCGCCCACTCGTGCAACTGCTGGATGGTGCGGGCAAATATATCGTCGGGCACTGCCCAAGTGCGGCTCCACTGCCGACTTGCCAGCCGCTCGTAGGCTTGACGTGGGCTGCGCGGGTTGCTCCAAGTTAGGACGGTGCGCGTCTCCACTCTTGCGCCCAACTCTTGTAGGGCTGCGCTCACCTGTGGAGCAATCTGGTGGCTGCTGGTGGCCCATGTGCTGTAGCCCGCCTCAAGCAGCAATTCTTGCCATTTGCCAGTAATCGCATGGGTGGTGGTGTCGGCCACCTCCGGCCCGCTGCCCGCGTGGACCAGCATCCCACCATCGCGCAACACCCGTTTGGCTTCGACTAGCGCAGCCCGCCAGTTGGGGACGAGGTGGAAGATATGAACCGCCACGAGCGCGGCAAAACAACGGTCGCGGAAGGGCAGGCGGGTGATGTCGCCCTGCACGAGGGGGATGCGCTGCCCACCGGCCAGCTTCTCGCGCAGCTTGTTCATCATCGGCATGGACAAGTCCACCCCATAGTAGTCGTAGCCGCGCTGCTGCAAGGGGAGCGCGATGCGCCCTGTGCCTACCCCCACCTCTAGCACTGGCCCATCCAACTTGCCCAACGTGGTAGCCAACGCGCCTATCGCTTGCTCCTCGCGCTCACCAAACCCCCGCGTCGCGTCATAGTAATCGGCGGCGCGGTCAAAGGCGATCGAATCGGTCATCTTAAGTTCTCCTTCTACATTGCCCCATGTTCGCGCAGCAGGGTGAGCATCTCCGCCTCGCTGATAATACGGATGCCTAGCTGTTGGGCCTTGTCCAGCTTGCTGCCCGCATCGGCCCCGGCGATGAGGGTGGTGGTCATCTTGCTCACGCTGTCGGCCACGTGTGCGCCTAGCAGCTTCAGCTTGGCGGCGGCTTCGGGGCGGGTCATACTCTCTAGCTTGCCGGTCAGCACGAAGGTTTGGCCGGACAAGGGGCCTTGCTGTACCCGCCGCGCCGCTAGCTCGGCCTCGCTCTCGGCCACCCTCACCCCCGCGGCAGCCAGCTTGTCGAGCAGGGCAAGGTGTTCGGGCTGGCGGAAATATTCCACTACGCTAGCCCCCGCCACCTCACCTACCCCTTTGACACTGGCAATCGCGCTGAGGTCGGCGGAGGCGAGCGCAGGCAAGCTGCCGAAGCGGTCGGCAAGCAACTCGGCAGTCTCGCTCCCGATGTGGCGGATGCCCAGACCGAAGATGAGGCGAGCCAGTGGGCGGCTCTTGCTGTCCTCTATTGAAGCGAGCAAGTTGTCTATGCTCTTTTCGCCCAGCCGCTCCATATTGATGAGGTCATCGCGGCGGTTCTTCAGGTAGTAGATGTCGGCCACATCTTTGATATAGCCCTCATCCACAAGACGGAAGGCCAGCTTCCAGCCCAACCCCTCGATGTCCATCGTGCCCCGCCCCGCGAAGTGGGCGACTAGCTCTTTCAGTTGGCCGATGCAGCGGGGATTGGTGCAGAAGGCAATCGCCTCGTCGGGCGGACGCACCACCGCATAGCCACATGAGGGGCAGTTGGTGGGCAGGCTGGTGGGGCGCTCGCTACCGTCGCGGCGGTCTTCCACCGCTTTTATCACCTTCGGTATTACATCGCCCGCCCGCTTCAGCACCACGTAGTCGCCAATCATGATGCCCAGCCGCTTGATTTCGTCCTCATTGTGCAGCGTGGCGCGGCTGACCGTAGTGCCGCCAATCTTGACCGGCTCCAGTATCGCTAGTGGGTTGATGCTGCCGGTGCGCCCCACGTTCCACTCGATGTCCAACAGTCGGGTGGTGGCCTCCTGCGCGGGGAACTTGAAGGCGGTGGCCCAGCGGGGGTCGTGGGCGACGTAGCCGAGCTTCTGTTGCAGGGCCAGCGAGTTGACCTTGATTACCGCCCCATCAATCTCGAAGTCCAACTGATTGCGCCGCTCTAGCCAGCTTTCGCACGCAGCCCATACCTGCTCCAGCCCTTGACACAGCCGATGCTCGACCACGCGGAAGCCGAGGTCGCGGAGCAGGGCAAGTTCCTCCATATGGGTGGTTGGCCGCCCCCCCTCTGTCCCCCCCGGCGGGGGGGAAGTAGGTGCAGTCTCCTCTGCTGGGGGGGAAGTAGGTGCAGTCCCCCCCATTGCGTGGGCAGGGGTGTGGATATAGCCAATCGCGTAGCCGAAGAAATTGAGCGGGCGGCTGGCGGTGATGTTGGGGTCAAGCTGGCGTAGACTACCAGCGGCGGCGTTGCGGGGGTTGGCAAATATCTGCCCGCCGCTCTCCGCGTTGCGGGCGTTTAGCCGCTCGAACGCGCTCTTTGCCATGTACACTTCGCCCCGCGCCTCGATGGTGATGTTTGCCCCCACTGGCGGGGGGGCTGCGGCTGCTTGCGGCGCGACGGCGGCGAACAGGTCAAGCTGCGGGGTGGGGTTGGGGGGAGGCGCGGTTGGTGGCGGCATCTCGCGCAGACGCAAGGGCACGGTGGGGATAGTGCGTAGATTCTGGGTTATCTCCTCGCCGACACTGCCGTCGCCTCGCGTCGCCCCCCGCACGAACCGCCCGTTCTCGTAAGTAAGCGCGATTGCCAGCCCATCAATCTTCGGCTCGACCACGAACTCGATTTCGCTCGTCCCCCCCAGCTTCACCACTCGCGCCGCCCATGTGCGTAGCTCGACCTCGCTGAACACGTTGCTTAGGCTCAACATCGGCAGTGGGTGGCGCACGCTGGGGAAGTCGGACATGGGGCCAGCCCCCACTCGCTGGGTGGGCGAGTCGGGCGTAACCAGTTCGGGATGCTCTACCTCGATGCTACGCAACTCGCGCATCAGCGC